>NZ_JAGGPD010000190.1 GCF_018613995.1 Microbacterium sp. ISL-103
GAGCAGTCGGAAGCCCGAGCCGTCCATCCGCACCCATTCGCCGTCGACGTCCTCGCCGAGCTTCTCGACGGTGATCGACGCCAGCACCTCGCGCGTGGTCGCATGTGCGGGATCGGTGTCTGTGACGCGTGCGCCACCCGAGGCCGGCTGCCCCGAGGCGGTCGCGGTGTTCTTGTGCAGCGTCCCGCCCGTCGTCGGCGCCGAGTAGGTCGCGGTGAAGGTCGCGACCTCGCCGGGATCGAGCGTGCCGTCCCAGGCTCCGACCGGAAGGATCAGTGCGGCCGTGATGACATCGTCAGCCAGCTGCACCGCGGTCAGCGCCACGTTGCCGGTGTTCTTCACGCGGAACTCAAACGTCAGAGCACCGCCTGCATCCACCATCGGCCCGGGGGCGGCGTTCGCATCATCGCCGTTCACGAGCTTGACGACCTCGATCGCGGGCGACGCGGTGGCGAGGGTCAGGATGTAGTCCTCGACCTCTCCCGACTGCGAGATGCCGCGGGGGTCTGCCACCTCGGATGCCGTGAAGGCCGCGCGCACCCGCATGTACGTGTCACCCGGCACCGCAGTGCCCGGCACGGTCCACGACAGGTTCACCGACGTGGCACCGGCGGCGAAGGTCGCCTGCACCCGCTCGGCCGGATCGAACGTCCCGTTCCTGTTGAAGTCGATCCACCCGGCGACGGTGCCCGGCGACGTGGTCCCTGTCAGCGGGATGGGAAGCGAGTAGGCGGTGCCGCGGATCGCCCCCGGCGCGCGGACGCCGTTGCCGATCGCGTCATCGGTGTCGAGCGATGCCCCCGCGCCCGCATTCGGTGAGAGCGTGGGCTTCGCGGTCGCATCGGCATCCGACGTGATCCCCGCGCCGAGCCGCAGCGGACCCTGCACGTGCACGGCGGCCTGCGCGGCGTCGTAGCTGCTCGGGGCGTCTCCCATGTCTTCGTGCAGGCGGATCGAGAGACGGAAGAGGTCGGCGAGTCTCGTGCCGAGGTCGGCGGCGTTGTAGCCGCTGGCCCACCCGTCGGTGACCGGAGCCCGCTGGATGTGCGTGCCGAGGCTCAGAGTCACCGTCTGGAAGGTGCCCTTGAGCGCCACCGACCCGCACCCGGCGAGAGAGGTGCTCGTCATGGTGCGCCCGTCGAGCTCTGCCGCGTCGGGCAGGATCGTGTCGCAGCGAGAACTGCTCGACGTCACCGCCGTGGTGAGGGTCGTGGCGGTGGTGCGGAAGTTCTGCGCCCCCGCGAACGGCGAGAACGTCACGCCGGGGGTGACGATGTCGAGCTCCATCGCGATCCAGCCTGCGGCGGTGCGGTCGCCGTCGGCGTTCGTTCCGACGGTCAGACCGTTGCCGGTCAGGATGTTGCAGTACGTCTCCGACGAGTTGCGTCTCTCGGCGCACTGCGCGTATCCGCCGAGTCCCGAGATGTCGAGGATCGGGTCGGTCACCGGCCTGTTGAACGTGACGGTCAGAGTGCCGTTGCCGGGGCAGAAGCCGGTGTAGTCGATGGTGCCGCACATGCCGGCATAGGCCTCGAGCCCCACGGTCGGCGTCGTCGTCGGGTTGAGACCCGGCGCGAACATGGCCGGCGTCGCCCCGTAGCCGGAGTGCGGAGTGGTCGTCAGGAACTGCACCCCGGCCGTTCCGTACTGCGTCGTCGACGGGTTCAGCGTGAGAGTCGCCGTGACTCCGCCCCGGTAGTTCATGGTCGCGGTCGTCGCCGTGCGCGTCGTGCTCACGGCATCCTCGATCGCCTGCGCCGGGTCGTGCGTCGGCGGCAGGTTGCCGGCCAGCAGGATCACCCCGATCATCGCGAGGCCCAGGAGCGTTCGGATGCGGCGTCGCCGTGGTGCCCGTGCCGGTGCTGCTGCAGTCATCAGGGTCCTCATTCACAGGGGACATGTCCGCAGGGCATCCGTGGTCTGTCTCGACCGATCGGCGGCGCTGTGCTCGGCCTCGGCGGAGCATGTCTGGAGTGCCGACGATCTTTCGACGGCACTCACAAGACGAGCTGCCCGACCGTTCGTGACGAGGGGGTGGGGCTGCTGTTTCGGTACATCGATATATGCAGACACCGCGCCCCAGACGTCGCACCCCGGACGCCGCAGCCCGGACACAGCGATGGGCGGAGGATCCCGAAGGGGATCCAGGTCAGCGCGTCAGGTCAGCTGACGACCCAGTCGAACTCGTCGCCGTGCTCTTCGAGCCATGCGTCGACGGCATCCGCTTCCGTGCCCTCGCCGTACTCGTTCACGACCATGTCCTCGAGCGAGCCGTACTGTGCGTCGTCGAGCTGGATCTGCTCGATCAGCTCAGCAGCCTCGGGGAACTCCTCCGCGAAGCCCTTGTGGCCGAGGAAGTGCAGGCCCTCTGCCTCGCCCATGGCTCCTTCGGGGTCTTCGAGGTCCTTCATTCCGAAGGCCTCGTTGGCCCAGAACGGACGCCACAGGGTGACGACGAGGTCCTCCTGCGCGTCGGTCGCGGTCTTGAGCTCGGTGAGCATCGCCGCGGTCGACGAGGTGACGAGCTCGTACTCGTCCTCGAGGCCGTAGGCGGGGATCATCTTCTCGGTCTGAGCGGGCAGACCCGCGCCCGGCTCGATGCCGATGATCTTGCCGTCGAAGTCCGCACCCTTGCCCTTGAGGTCTTCGATCGAGTTCAGCTCGGAGTACTCCGGAACCGCGATCGTGAGCTTCGCGTTCTCGTAGTAGGTGCCGATGTCCTCGATGTCGTCACCGTAGGTGTCCATGTACTCGGCGTGCGTCAGCTCGGGCCACGCCGACGGGTACATGTCGACGTCCCCCTGGGCGAGACCGGTGTAGAGCGGTCCGGCCTCGGTCAGCGTCTTCATCTCGACCGTGTAGCCGATCTTCTCGAGCTGGTCCTGCAGCAGGTAGGCGGTGCTGAGTCCGTCGGTCCATGAGGGCAGGAAGCCGAGCGTGATCGTGCCCTTGTCTTCTGCACCGTCTCCGCCGGAGTTCGTGCCACCGGCGCCGTCGCTGCTGCAGCCCGCGAGGGCCAGCGATGCGGTGATGCCGAGTGCTGTGATTGCGAGGAACTTCTTCTTCATGTGTATCTCTCCTGGTTCCGTATAGAGGGTGTTCTGGGTGTTCCCGGGGTGATGCGTGCCGTGTCGTACTGCTGGGTCGCAGTGGTGTGTCAGGGAAGTGCGGGGATCACTGGGCGGCGATCGGGGTGCGACGGGGCGACGCCTTGAGGCGGTCCGCCTCATCCACCGCATCCTTGTCGCCCGAGGAGGCCGAGCCCGACCCGTCGTCGTGACGTCCGTTGCGGCGCCGTGCGAGCATCCCGAACAGAGACGAGTGGTTCTCGCCCGGGGTTCCGAGAGCTGCGGTGACGCGGTCGAGGAAGACGGCGATGAGCACGACGCCCAATCCGGCCTCCACGCCCTTGGGGATGTTGATGGTCGAGATGGCCTCGACGACCATCTTCCCGAGGCCGTCTGCACCCGCCATCCCGGCGATGACCGCCATCGAGAGCGCGAGCATGATGACCTGGTTGACGCCGGCCATGATGGTGGGCGTGGCGAGCGGCAGCTGGATGCCGCGCAGGATCTGCCCCGGCTTCGCGCCGAACGCGTGACCGGCCTCGACGGTCTCGGAATCGACACCGCGGATGCCGAGCTCGGTCAGGCGCACGCCCGGGGGCAGCGCGAAGATCACGGTCGCGACGAGGCCCGGCACCACACCGATGCCGAAGAACACGATCGCAGGGATCAGGTAGACGAACGCCGGCATGGTCTGCATGAAGTCGAGCACCGGCTTGAGCACCGCACGCACGGTGGCGTTGCGCGCCGACCAGATGCCGAGCGGCACGGCGATCAGCACGGCGATGATGGCGGCGACCAGCACGAGGGCGAGCGTCTGCATGGCCGGAACCCAGAGGTCCATCCCGACGATGAGTCCGAACGACACGACGGTTCCGATGGCGAGCTGCCACGAGCGCACGGCCCAGGCGATCAGCGCGGCGATCACGATGACGACGGCGAAGTGGGGTGCCAGCAGGGCGCTCGTGAGCCCCTCGACGAGGAAGCTCATCACGAACGAGATGACGTCGAGGAGTCCGTCGAGATTGGTCTTGACCCAGTCGACGACCGCTTCGATCCACGTTCCGACGGGGATGCGGAAACCTTCCATCAGCGCACCTCCTCGATAGTTCCGGCGACCGGCTGCGAGTCGGCCGTCCATCCGTCATCGAGCACCGCATCGATCTCGGCCTGCGGCATCGGAAGCAGCGGCAGGGTGAGTTCGCCGGTCGCACCGGGGCCGGGGCCGAGAGCTGCGAGCAGGGTGATGCGCGGGATCACGCCGGTCAGGCGCCCTGCGGCATCCACCACGGCCAGCGGCAGCGGCGACTCGACCGAGGGGATGAAGAGGTTCATGAGGACCTCGTCTTCGCTCACGCTCTGCGGCACGGGCTTGATGATCGACTCGAGGGTCGACACGCCCTGGCGTACGAGCTTGACGGCGTCGCGGTCGGTGACGATGCC
>NZ_JAGGPD010000191.1 GCF_018613995.1 Microbacterium sp. ISL-103
GGCCCCGGGGAGTCCGCCCCCGGGCGGTATGTGAGGCCGGGCATCACGGAGTTGGCCGGTCAACCCGGTGTCGAGGAGATCGCTGAGGTCGGCGACGTCTCACTCTGGCGAATCACAGCGTGCGCGCGGTGAGCTCGACAGATGCGTCGGTAAGATCTCACTCGATGCGCCCGAATGATCCGTCCGTTCTCGTCGTCATACCGGCTCTGAACGAAGAAGACTCCGTCGGAGCGGTCGTCCGCTCCGTCACTGCGGCCGTCCCCTCTGCCCGGTGTCTCGTCATCGACGACGGATCCACTGATCGCACGGCGCTGCGAGCCCGCGACGCGGGAGCCATCGTGCTCTCGCTGCCGTACAACCTCGGCGTCGGCGGAGCAATGCGCGCAGGCTTCCGATTCGCTCGTGATCACGGTTACCGAGTCGTCGTGCAGGTCGACGCCGACGGCCAGCACGACCCCTCGGCGATCCTCGAGATGCTCGAGGGACTCGGCGATGCCGACCTCGTGATCGGCGCGCGGTTCGCGGGCATCGGCGACTACGGCGTGAAGGGCCCGCGTCGGTGGGCGATGCGCGTGCTGGCCACGATCATGAGCCGCGTGGCGCGGACGCGCCTCACCGACGTCACGAGCGGATTCAAGGCGGCAGGACCGCGAGCAGTCGCGCTCTTCGCCGACAACTTCCCCGCCGAGTACCTCGGCGACACGATCGAGGCTCTGGTGATCGGCGCGAGGGCGGGACTCAGGATCACGCAGGTCCCTGTGGCGATGCGTCAGCGTCAGGGCGGAGAGCCCTCGCACCGGCCGTGGAAGGCGGCGGTCTACCTGACCAGGGCGTGTGCGGCGTTCGGCTTGGCGATGCTGCGCCCGCGCACCCGGATCGAGGATGTGCGATGAACCCCGTCACCTATGCCTTCGGCATCGTCGCCGCGCTGCTCGCGCTGTTCGCCATCATCGAGCTCATGCGACGGGGGACGCTTCGCGAGCGTCACGCCGTGTGGTGGTTCGTGGGTGGCCTGCTCGCGCTGATTCTCGCAGTGTTCCCGCAGACCCTCACCTGGGCCGCGCGGGCACTCGGTGTCACACTGCCCGTCAACCTCATCTTCTTCGTCGCCATCGGTCTGCTGTTCCTGGTGAGTCTGCAATACGGTGCCGAGCTGACGCGCACCGAGGAGAAGATGCGTGCCCTCGCCGAGAAGGCCGCCTTCCATCAGCAGCGCATCGAGCAGCTGGAGGAGCGGGTGGCCGATCTGACGGCCCCCCGTGGCGACGTCGACCCCGGGGGAGAACGGTGAGCCGTGCCTCGCGCGCCGTCATCGCCTCCCGGCTGTTCCCTCCGGAGGTGAGCGCCGGAGCGTTCCGATTGGGAGCTCTCGCCGCGGCTCTGCGTGATCAGGGCGAGGTGCGGGTGCTCACCACGACCCCGCCCTCGCATGCTCCGCTGACCTCTGACGCGCCGGGGGTGGATGTCCGCCGGTGGCCGGTGCTTCGCGACCGTGGTGGAAACGTGCGCGGCTACATCCAGTACATGAGTTTCGACGCGCCGCTGCTCCTGCGGCTGCTGGTCTCGCGATTCGATGTGGTGGTGGCCGAGTCGCCGCCGACCACCGGGATCGTCGCCTCGGTGGTCGCCGCAGTGAGGCGTCGTCCGCTGGTCTACTACGCCGCGGACGTGTGGACCGACGGTGTCATCTCCATGGGGGCCCCGAAGCCTGTCGTGGCGGTGATGCGCTGGATGGAGAGCACGGTGTTGCGCCACGCCTCGGCGATCATCTCCGTCTCGGACGAGGTGACCGAGAGGCTGCTTCTGCTCGGCGCGGACTCCGCCCGCATCGCCACAGTGGGCAATGGGATCGACACCTCGGTGTTCACCCCCGAGGCCCAGGCGCCGCCGTCCACCGCGCGGTACTTCGTCTACACGGGGACGATGTCGGAGTGGCAGCGACCGGACGTCTTCATCCGGGCCTTCGCTCAGATCGCGTCCGAGGCGCCCGACGTCCGCGTGAAGTTCTTCGGGCAGGGAGCGGTCGAACACGACCTGCGGGCGCTCGCGGAGGAGATCGTGCCGGGCCGCGTCGACTTCGGCGGCGTGGTGAGCCCGGCAGAGTCGGCGGGATGGATCCGTGGGGCGGTCGCATCTCTCGTCAGCATCGTTCCCGGCATCGGCTACGACTTCGCGCGGCCGACGAAGACCTATGCGGCGGCGGCCGTCGGCACGCCGGTTCTCTTCGCCGGCCCGGCGACGGGATCGCGGCTCGTGGCGGATGCCGGCCTCGGAATGGCCGTGCAGTTCGACGCCGATGAGATCGCCCGCGCGATGCGGGTGCTGCTCGAGGAAGAGACGAGCGGTCGGACGGAACGGACCAGGGACGTACGCGCCGGGTGGGCGCGGGAGCACGTGTCGCTCACGGCTGTGGCGGCGCGGGTGGCGGCGGTGGTCTCGCAGGTTCGTCGGAGCCGGAAGGCTAGGATCGAGGATGCGCATTCTGCGCACCCCGGACCCAACGGAAGGCCTGCCTCTTGACCAACTCCGCAAGCGTGCGGGTCGTCGACTCCGCCGATGTCTCGGCCGACGCGTCGATCGGCGACGGTTCCTCGATCTGGCATCTGGCGCAGGTGCGCGAGAACGCCCGGCTCGGTGAGAACTGCATCGTCGGGCGAGGCGCGTACATCGGCACCGGCGTCGTGATGGGCGACAACTGCAAGGTGCAGAACTACGCGCTGGTCTACGAGCCGGCGAAGCTGGGCGACGGCGTCTTCATCGGCCCCGCCGTCGTGCTCACCAACGACACCTACCCTCGCGCGATCAATGCCGACGGCACGATCAAGAGCGCGCACGACTGGGAGCCCGTCGGGGTGACGATCGAGCGCGGAGCTGCCATCGGAGCCCGGGCGACATGCGTCGCCCCCGTGACCATCGGCGCATGGGCGACGGTCGCCGCGGGTGCCGTGGTCGTGAAGGACGTTCCCGCATACGCGCTCGTGGCGGGCGTGCCCGCACGCCGCATCGGCTGGGTGGGCGAGTCGGGCGTGCCGCTCGTGCGCGGCGACGACGAGAACATCTGGGTATGCCCCACCACCGGCGATCGATTCTTCGAAACTGACGGAAAACTGACCAAGGAGACCGTGTGAGCGAGTTCATTCCCCCCGCGAAGCCCATCATCGGAGATGAAGAGCGCGCAGCCGTCGATCGCGTGATGCGCAGCGGCATGGTCGCGCAGGGCCCCGAGGTCGCGGCGTTCGAGAAGGAGTTCTCCGAGCACTTCGTGCCGGGGCGTCCCTCCGTGGCCGTGAACTCCGGCACCGCCGGACTCCACCTGGGACTCCTGGCGGCCGGCGTCGGTGCGGGCGATGAGGTCATCGTGCCCTCCTTCACCTTCGCTGCCACCGGCAACTCGGTCGCGCTGACCGGCGGCACGCCGGTGTTCGTCGACATCGAGCCCGACACCTTCTCGCTCGACCCCGAGGCGGTCGCCGCGGCGATCACGCCGAAGACCAAGGGCATCCTGCCGGTTCACCTCTACGGTCACCCGGCGCGCATGCGCGAGCTCGAGGCTCTCGCCGCCGAGCGCGGAGTCGCTCTCTACGAGGATGCGGCTCAGGCTCACGGTGCCGCGCTCGACGGTCGACCCGTCGGCTCGTTCGGCGAGTTCGCGATGTTCAGCCTCTACCCGACCAAGAACATGACCAGCGGCGAGGGCGGCATGGTCACCACGGCCACCGACGAGATCGCCCGCCGTGTGAGGCTCCTGCGCAACCAGGGCATGGAGCGTCAGTACGAGAACGAGGTCATCGGCTTCAACGCGCGCATGACGGACATCCACGCGGCCATCGGTCGCGTGCAGCTCACCAAGGTCGACGCATGGACCCGCCAGCGTCAGCAGAACGCCGCGTTCCTCGACGCGAACCTGCAGGGCGTGGTGGTGCCCCCCGTCGCCGATGGTGCTGTGCACGTCTATCACCAGTACACGATCCGCGTTCCGGAAGACCGTGACGGCTTCGTCGCTGCCCTCAAGAACGAATACAACGTGGGTGCGGGCGTCTATTACCCGATCCCGAATCACCGTCTGCCCTCGCTCACCCACTTCGCACCGGGGCTCGACCTGCCCGAGACCGAGCGCGCAGCTCGCGAAGTCGCTTCTCTCCCCGTGCACCCGTCGCTCAGCCAGGATGACCTCGAGCGCATCGTCGCGGCCGTCAACGCCGTGGCGAAGGCAGGCGCCTGATGACGCTCCGCGCCGGTCTGCTCGGCGTCGGGATGATGGGGCGCCACCACGCCCGGGTGCTCCGTGAGATCGACGGCATCGACCTCGTCGCGATCGCCGACCCCGGCGGAGACCCGCACGGCGTCGCCGGTGATCTCGAGATCCTTCCCGACATCGATGCGCTGATCGCGGCAGGCATCGACATCGCGGTCGTCGCCGTTCCCACTCGTTTCCACGAAGACGCGGCGCTGAAGCTCGCAGCCGCGGGCGTGCACACGCTGGTCGAGAAGCCGATCGCCCACAGCGTCGATGCGGGCCAGCGGATGGTCGATGCCTTCGCCGAGGCGGGTCTGGTCGGAGCAGTCGGGCACATCGAGCGCTTCAACCCGGCCCTTCAGGAGCTGCGGCGCCGGATCGAAGCCGGCGAACTCGGCGCGGTCTATCAGGTGACCACTCGTCGCCAGGGGCCGTTCCCGTCGCGGATCGCCGACGTCGGTGTCGCCAAGGACCTCGCGTCCCACGACGTCGACCTCACCGCCTGGGTCGTGCAGAGCGACTACGAGCGCGTCTTCGCGCAGACGGCGTTCAAGTCTGGTCGTGAGCACGAGGACATGATCACGATCACCGGTCGCACCGCGTCCGGCGTCATCGTGAACAACATCGTCAACTGGCTCAGCCCGATGAAGGAGCGCGTCACGGTCGTCACGGGGGAGAAGGGCGCGTTCGTCGCCGACACCTCCACCGGCGACCTCACGTTCTACGCCAACGGCACGATCCCCCTCGAGTGGGAGTCCGTGTCGTCGTTCCGCGGGGTCTCAGAAGGAGACGTCACGCGCTACGCGTTCGCCAAGCGCGAGCCGCTGCGCGTCGAGCATGAGGCCTTCCGCGATGCCGTGCTCGGGCAGCAGACCGACGTCGTGACCATGGAACAGGGGCAGAGGACGCTCGTCGTCGTCGAGTCGGCGCTCGAGTCGGCGCGCACCGGCGCGTCGATCATCCTCTGAAAGCCCTCGACTCCTGTGAGACATGAACCCTGACCCGACGACACCCACGCCCGAACGGACGGTACTGGTCCTCTCGTACTCGCGCATCGCCGAAGACCCTCGTGTGCGCCGAGAGATCGACTGGCTCCGCAGCGACGGTTGGACGGTGGACACGCTCGGTCTGGGTCCGCACCCGACAGACGAGGTCCGCGACCACTTCGAGCTGGGCGACCCCGTGCGATGGACACGCGGACGGCTCGGCACCCTGGCGACCCATTTCCTGATGCCCGCGCGATCGCGCTTCCGCCTCCTGGTGACGCGCCGCGTTCCGCAGGAGCTCCGCAGCAGGATCCGCGCGGGGGGATACGACCTCGTGGTTTTCAACGAATACGAGTTCGTCCCCTGGGTGGAAGACCGCCGCGACTTCTCGGCAGCAGCCCTACGAGGGCGACGGCACCTCGACCTGCATGAGTATCGCGATCCGGACGTGCGACGCCGCAACCTCGGTGGTCGGCTGATGGGGCCTCATTACCGATGGGTCCGCAGGCACATCGGATCACCGCGCTTCACGAGCCGCTCGGTCGTCAACACCCCGATCGGACGCCTGTACGCAGACGAGTTCGGGATTCCGGTGCCGGCCGAAGTCCGCAACGCTCCGCCGTTCGTACCGGGACTCGAGCCGAGCGAGGTCGACCCCGCGGACATCCGGATGCTGTTCCACGGGAGGCCGAGTTGGGCTCGAGGGTTCACGGAGATACTCGCGGCGCTGAGAGAACTCCCCGAACGCTTCTCGATGACCTTCATGCTGACCGAGAATCCCGCGGTTCATGCCAAGCTCCGCGCGGAGATCGCGGCGCATCCGGCGAAGGACCGTATCCACATCGTCCCGCCCGCACCCATGCGCGAGATCGCGCAGTCGATCAACGAGTTCGACATCGAGATCGTCTTCTACCGACCCAACGGGACGTACAACATCCAATACGCGATGCCGAACAAATTCTTCGAGGCCGCCCAGGGGCGGTTGGCTCTCGTCGTCGGCGAGACACCGACCTTGGCGCCGATCGTCCGCCGCTACGAGCATGGCGTCGTCGTGCCGGAGTTCACCTGGGAGTCTCTCAGAGACACGCTGGCGGCTCTGGACGCGCAGGAGGTGACGCGGATGAAGAACAACTCGCGCATCGTCGCGGCGGAACTCAACTCCGAATCCGAGGGCCGGGCGTTCCTGGCGGCCATCCAGGCCACGGGGGGAGCATCATGAAGGCCAACTGGGCGCTGTACAAGGAAGTCCTGGGGGTTCTGCCGCGCAGTGCGTCGCGGTTCCTGACCTTCTACGCGGCGATCATGGGCGCACTCGCCCTGATGGACGGGTTCGCGCTGGGTATGCTCGCCGTCGTCATCTCGCCGCTGATCAGTCGTCAGCCCATCGATCTGCCGATCGTCGGCACGCTCGAGGGTGCGCAGATCCTGATCCCGCTCGGCCTGGTGTGCGTCCTGATCGTCCTCAAGGGCGTGTTCGCCCTCACCCTCCAGTGGTTCGCGACCCGACGCTTCGCCGCCTACGAGCTTCAGCTCGGCGTACGCGTGTTCGACGGGTACATCCGCGCCCCGTGGATCGAGCGTCTTCGTCGCAACTCCTCGGACCTGGTCCGCATCAGCGACTCGAGTGTGAGCACGACCATCTCCGGCTTCCTGCTTCCTGGGGCGTCCGTCATCGGTGAGTTCATGAGCTTCTTCTCGCTCATCCTCGTGCTCGGCATCGCCCAGCCGTTCGTCGGACTCGTCCCGCCCGTCCATCCCGGGGCG
>NZ_JAGGPD010000192.1 GCF_018613995.1 Microbacterium sp. ISL-103
CCCGGTCGGGCGATGCTTCCCGTTCCCGCAAGCGGCATTCCGAGTCGTTCTCCGGGGTACGTGTTCACAGCGTCCGTCACGTCTCCAGCCTACCTGCGCGTAACATGCCGGAAACAAAGCGGATACCGTGGGGTAACGCCCCGCACGTACTGTGCACAATGGCCGTGAAGCCATCGATCCGCAATCCAGGAGTCGTACATGTTCAAAGATTCGTCCGAGGTGCTGAGCTACATCAAGGAGAACGACGTCAAGTTCCTTGACATCCGATTCACTGATCTCCCTGGTGTCCAGCAGCACTTCAACATCCCCGCCTCCACCGTCGACGAGGACTTCTTCGTCAACGGTCAGCTGTTCGACGGCTCCTCGATCCGCGGCTTCGCGAGCATCCACGAATCCGACATGCAGCTCATCCCGGACGTGACCACGGCATACGTCGACCCCTTCCGCGAGGCGAGCACCCTCGTGATGGTCTTCGACATCTACAACCCGCGCACAGGCGAGATCTACTCGAAGGACCCGCGTCAGGTCGCCAAGAAGGCAGAGAAGTACCTCGCCTCGACCGGCATCGCCGACACCGCGGTCTTCGCCCCCGAGGCCGAGTTCTACATCTTCGACGATGTGCGCTACTCCGTCACCGCCGGCGAGAGCTTCTACAAGGTCGACTCCGAAGAGGCCGCCTGGAACACCGGTCGTGAGGAAGAAGGCGGAAACCTCGCCAACAAGACCCCGTACAAGGGCGGCTACTTCCCCGTCAGCCCGGTCGACAAGACCGCTGACCTGCGCGACGACATCACCCTGAAGCTGATCGACGCCGGGTTCATCCTCGAGCGCTCGCACCACGAGGTCGGCACCGCCGGCCAGCAGGAGATCAACTACCGCTTCGACACCATGGTGCACTCGGCGGACGACATCCTGAAGTTCAAGTACATCGTCAAGAACACCGCCGAAGAGTGGGGCAAGGTCGCCACCTTCATGCCGAAGCCGCTGTACGGCGACAACGGCTCGGGCATGCACACGCACCAGTCGCTGTGGAACGACGGCAAGCCGCTGTTCTACGACGAGGCAGGCTACGGCCAGCTCAGCGACATCGCTCGCTGGTACATCGGCGGCCTGCTCGCGCACGCCCCCGCCGTGCTCGCCTTCACGAACCCGACCCTGAACAGCTACCACCGTCTGGTCAAGGGCTTCGAGGCACCGGTCAACCTGGTCTACTCGGCCGGAAACCGCTCGGCTGCGATCCGCATCCCGATCACGGGCTCGAACCCCAAGGCCAAGCGCATCGAATTCCGCGCTCCTGACGCATCGGGCAACCCGTACCTCGCCTTCGCCGCGCAGCTCATGGCCGGCCTCGACGGCATCAAGAACCGCATCGAGCCGCACGAGCCCGTCGACAAGGACCTCTACGAGCTTCCCCCCGAGGAGGCCAAGAACATCCCGCAGGTTCCGAACTCCCTGCTGGACTCGCTCGAGGCTCTGAAGGCCGACCACCAGTTCCTCCTCGAGGGCGGCGTGTTCACCGAGGAGCTCATCGAGACCTGGATCTCGTACAAGTACGAGAACGAGATCCTGCCGATGGCTCAGCGCCCGCACCCGTTCGAGTACGAGCTGTACTTCGGAGTCTGATCCTCAGACCGATTGAGAAGAGCCCGCCAGGTCATCCTGGCGGGCTCTTCTCGTATCTCCGTGTCTCCGAGCCGGTGATGCGCCTGGGACGCGGCTACTCGCTCTTGCGGGAATCGACGGCGACGCCGATCGCGAGACCGATCGAAAGGCCGAGTCCCATGCCGAGGGCCAGGTTGTCGAACACGGTCAAGCCCAACCCCGCTCCGACCGCGATCCCCAGGCCGAGGCCGACCGCGAGACCGTTCTGCGGCTTCTTCTGCGAGTCCTTCTCTGCATCCGTCATACCGTCCACCGTACGAACGCTCTGACCACCGGCGCATCCCCCGTGCGGCGGATTCGAGCGCCGCACCCCCGTGCGCTCACTCGCCGAGGTCGAGTACCCACTCGTTCATCGTCAGTTCGGCGCCGCGGAACGTCGCAGTGGAGGTGCCCACCCTCTCGAACCCGGCACGTCGGCAGACGGCGTTCGAGCCGGGGTTCGTGACAGACGGGAAGGCGACGAGCGACCGGCGATCGCCACGGTGCTCTTTCGCATCGTCGATGAGCAGGCTCAGAGCCCGCGAGGCCACGCCTCTGCGCTGAGCCTAGGGCACGACGAACCAGCCGGTCTCCAGAGCCGGCGCGCCACGCCACTCGACGTTCCAGAAGCCGATCGATCCGAGCGGCTGATGCGCATCATCCTCGATGACGAACATCCTGGCTTCGCCGGCGCCCCAGAGCCGCAGGTATCGAGCGTTGCGTTCGAGGAGCTGCTGCTCGCTCTCGGCACCGTTCAGATGCGTGGTCATCTCTGCGGTGTTCGCCCGGCGGAGAAGCCCGAGATCGCCCGCGGACCACTTCCTCAGCGTCAGATTCTCCATCCTCGGATCATGCCACCGGCCACGGACACTCCGCAGCGCGACCTCGAGTCTGTCGAGACCCCACGCGACCGACGGCTCAGAACTCGAAGCTCGGCGCCGCCAGCACCTCGTCCTCGAACATCCGCGATACGACAGGTCCCGGCGTCACACCGAAGTCCTTCAGATCGAGGTCGAGGTCCGTGCTGCCCTCAGCCGCCTTCCGTGCCATCTCGACCGCGTCTTCGTCGACGTCATCCGCGGACTGGATGAAGGGCAGCAGGTCCTGTAGAGACAGTCCGTGAACGATGTCCAGTTCGAATCCCGACGAGCTCACGTACAGTCGTCCGCCCACGTTGACGCCGTATCCCCCTCCCTTGCCTGAGGCTTCGAACTCACTGAATCGCTTCGTGGAGACGTACTTCTGGACGACGCCTGTGACGACGGCGCAGAAGAGAAGCTTTCGCCCGCCGGCGATGGGCTGCGTCTTCTGCCGAGTGAACCATCTGTCGAGTTCCTCCATCCACTGCTTTCCGACGACTTTCGCCGATGCCGCAGCGTTGTCGACGACCCTCATCTCGAGCACCTCAGTAGCGCCGACCTTCGCAGACACGAAAGAGAGGAAACCTGCTTCGGCAGCGGTCTCGTGATTGACGAGGAGCTCCTGGCGGGTGACCGGCTTCTTCAGCACCGACTCCGGATCGATCTCGAGCTCCATGCTGTAGGCGTGACTGCGCAGTTCCTCGTCACCCTCGAACTTGTAGTACACACGCCCCAGCAAGCTGATCGGTGATTGAGTCTTCGTGTCGTCGCGGAGCCACGCGACGGTGTCTTCGAAGCCGAGCCGCTCGCGCGCTTCTCGTGGTTCGGGGAGCGGTATCCGATCGATGATCTCACCGTCCATGACGCTGTTGACCACATCCGTGCTGTGCTGTCCGCCCATGATCGCTCCTCGCTGAGACACCAAGTGACGAGGCCCCCAGACCCTTGTCCACCCGAACAGCTTGGCTGTGAGGCCCTATGGTCCTCCTCCTGACATCGCTCGTCAAGACGCGCCGCGGCTGCAGAATATCGGTCTTGACAAGCCGCGTCGACAGGGCGAGCATGACTGATCATCACTGGGGGTGATAGCAATGAGTGACAGTGACGTCCTCGCAAGCAATCGGCAGGCCAATCAGCTTGCCCTCGTCGCGGTGATCGCGGCGGTCGTCGTCGGTCTCCTCTGCTCGTTCGCCGCCGTGTCGCCCGAGATCTCGGGGACGCTGGTCAGTGCAACCGGGGCGATCCCTGCCGGCATCGGCCCCCCCAGGAGCCGGCAGAACCGCCACAAGACCGCCGACCTCGCCCGGCCTCGGGA
>NZ_JAGGPD010000193.1 GCF_018613995.1 Microbacterium sp. ISL-103
CAACGGCACTGCGGGATTCACCGTGGAGGCCCCGTACGACAAGGTCGGATGGAACGCGTCAGACACGCATCCGCTGAGTTTCGACGGAGCACGCGTGCCGGCCGGGAACCTGCTGGGGGAGCAGGGGAGCGGCTTCCGCAACTTCCTCAGCATCCTCGATGAGGGACGCATCGCGATCGCCGCGCTGTCGACCGGAGCGGCCGAGGGCTGCCTCGAAGCGGCGGTCGACTACGCGAAGAGTCGCACGATCTTCGGAAGTCCGCTGAGCACCCGTCAGAACGCGCAGTTCACGCTCGCACGCATGCGAGCGCGGGTGCACACCTCGAGACTCGCCTGGCATCATGCCGCCCGGCTTCGTGACGGAGGGCTGCCCTTCGCCGAGCAGGCGGCGATCGCCAAGCTCGTCGCCGGAGAGGCAGCCATGGACAATGCCAGGTATGCGACCCAGATCTTCGGCGGGAACGGCTTCATGAACGAGTTCCCCGTCGCCCGTCACTACCGCGACTCGAAGATCCTCGAGATCGGTGAGGGCACGACCGAGGTCCAGCTGCTCGTGATCGCGCGGGCTCTGGGACTCGCCGGGTAGCGTGGCAGCATGTCACGAGCCGAGCGAGCGAGCGAGGGAACCGGAGTGACCGTGCACGACATCGTGCAGCGGGGCCTGTTCTTCGAAGAGTTCGACACTGATGCCCGCTACCTTCATCGACCAGGGCGCACGGTCACGGAGGCGGACAACGTGCTGTTCACCACGCTGACGATGAACACGCAGGCGCTCCATCTCGATGCGGCCTTCGCTGACGCCCAGCGACCGTTCGGAGCTCGCCTGATCAACTCGATGTGGACCCTGTCGACCATGGTCGGAGCATCGGTCGCGCAGCTCACCCAGGGCACTCTGGTCGCGCAGCTGGGGTTCGGCGACGTCACTTTCCCGCATCCGCTGTTCGCCGGTGACACCCTGTACACCGAGAGCGTGATCGTCGAGAGACGACTCTCCGCATCTCGCCCAGGTCAGGGGGTCGTCACGATCGCGCACACCGGGCGCAACCAGGACGACGTCATCGTCGCGACAGCGACCCGCACGGTGCTGGTGCGCTGCCTGCCCGAGGGAGAGACGCCATGACCTTCGACCTCGGCCCGGCACTCCTCTTCTGTCCTGCCGACCGGCCCGAGCGCTTCCGGGGTGCGCTCGAGAAGGCTGACGCGGTCATCCTCGACCTCGAGGACGCAGTGCTGCCGGCAGCGAAAGCGGCTGCGCGCGGAAATCTCATCGACGCAGACCTCGACCCCGACCGGGTCATCGTCCGGGTCAATCCGCCGGGATCGGAGGCCTTCGTCTCTGATCTGTCGACGCTCGCGCAGACGGACTTCCGCACCGTCATGGTCGCGAAGACGGAGGATGCCGAGAGCCTCGCGCCGTTCGACGAGCGGTTCTCTCTCGTCGCCCTCTGCGAGACGGCGAGGGGAATCCATGCGGCGGACCGCATCGCCGCGCACCCTCAGGTCGTCGCGATGATGTGGGGAGCGGAAGACCTCGTGGCCTCGCTGGGCGGCACATCGAGTCGCACGCCCGCCGGTGCATACCGCGATGTCGCGCGGTATGCGCGCGCACGTGTGCTTCTGGAAGCGGGGGCACACGGCAAGCGTGCGATCGACGCCGTGCACATCGACATCGACGACGTCGCGGGTCTCGAGGCCGAAGCGGTCGACGCCGCAGCCTCGGGGTTCGCCGCGACCGCGTGCATCCACCCGGGTCAGGTGGCCGGGATCCGGGACGCGTACGCTCCGGACGCCGCCACCCTGCGCTGGGCGGAGTCCGTGCTCGTGGCCGCAGAGACCGAGCGCGGGGTGTTCCGGTTCGAGGGGCGCATGATCGACGAGCCTGTGCTCAGGCACGCGCGGTCGGTGCTCGGTCGCGGTCGCTGATCACGCGCGGTCGGCGGTCAGCCCTCAGCCCTCAGCCGTCAGACGAGGATCCCCTGATCGATCAGACGCAGCGACCCGGGGGACGCCTCGAAACGATGGACTGAGCCGTTCGCGAGGACCTCGCCGGTCCGGGGCAGCGTGCCGCCGGAGACATGGTCGATCAGAGACCGGATCACGCCACCGTGCGTCACGACGATCACGGATTCCGCCACCGGGGCGGATCGTCGACGCGCGTCGCGGGCGATGGCGTCGAGTGCGATGAGCGCCCGCTCGGCGACCCCTCCCAGGGTCTCCGCACCCGGGACCGGCGACAGCCAGTCGCCGTACTTCTCGATGTATTCGGACACCAGCATGCCCTCGCCCTCGCCGAACTCGCGCTCGCGCATGTCGGGCACCAGCACCGGAGAGCCGAGTCCCAGGGCGTCGGAGATGATCTCGGCGGTCTCGCGAGCGCGCTGCAACGGACTCGCGTAGATCGAATGGTGGGTGACGCCTTCGAGGAGGCCGGCGGCGGTGCGGGCATCCGTGCGGCCCTTCTCATTCAGGGGGATGTCGGTGGAACCCTGGATCCGGCGGGCGAGGTTCCAATCCGTCTGACCATGACGGATGAGCGTGATCAGGGTCATTCGAGAAGCTCCTGGATGGCGGGGAGCACGTCGCTGGTGCCTGCGGCGATAGTGACATCCGCCCAGACATCCGCGCGCGTCGGCTCGCGGTTGATGATGATCAGGGGGATGCTGCGGCGACGCGCGCGTTCGACGAGTCGCACCCCGGAGTTGACGACGAGTGAGGAGCCGGCCACGATCATCGCGTCGCTGGCGCGGAGCAGCGACTCGGCGGCTTTGAAACGCCCCTGCGGGACGTACTCGCCGAAGAACACGACGTCCGGCTTGAGCATCCCCTCGCACACGGTGCACACGGGGACGATGAAGCCGTCGGTGCTCTCGGGCAGCACGTCTCCGTCTGGAGCGAGGGCGACGTTCTCGGGGACGGTGATCCAGGGATTGCGTTCTTCGATCTGCACGGCGATGTCGCGGCGGTCGAAGACCTGCCCGCACTTGAGGCAGAGCACCCGGCGCATCGTGCCGTGCACTTCGATGACGTGCGAGCTGCCGGCGCGCAGGTGCAGTCCGTCGACGTTCTGCGTGATGACGCCGCTGACGTGACCCGACGACTCCATGCCGGCGAGCGACAGATGGCCCGGGTTCGGCTCGGCCTGAGCGAAGGACCGCCAGCCGAGGTGTCCGCCGACCCAATAGCGACGCCGTGCCGCCTCGTCGCCGAGGTAGCGCTGGATGGTCATCGGATCGGACCGGTTGCGGGATCCCTCACCGCGGTAGGCGGGGATCCCCGAGTCCGTCGAGATGCCGGCGCCGGTGAGCAGAGCGATCCTGCGACCGCGCAGGAGTTCGGCGGTGCGAGCGATGGTGGCCGACAGTTCGACCGGACTCGATGCGCTCACAGGACCTCCCTGTGCGAGTCTACGGCGTGCGCGGAGGGGGTGACGCTTCAGGGCCGACCGCACGCACGATGGCAGACTGGGCCTCGTGGACCTGCTGAGTGTGACCGACCCCGACGACCGACGACTCGACGACTACCGAGGCCTCACCGACACGGCGCTCAGAACGGTGACCGACCCCGCGGGCGGGCTCTACATCGCCGAATCGACGAAGGTGATCGCGAGGGCGGTCGCCGCAGGTCATCGCCCGCGCTCCGTCCTGGTTCAGGAGCGTCGCGTGGACGACATCAGAGCGATCGTCGGCGATCTCGACGTGCCTGTGTACGTCGTCCCCGACGAGGTGGCGGAGGCGGTGACCGGCTTCGCCGTGCACCGAGGCACGATCGCGTCGATGCATCGTCCTGAACTGCCGACCGTGCGCGAGGTCATCGACGGCGCGACTCTCGTGCTGATCCTCGAGAACGTCGGTGATCACACCAATGTGGGCGCGGCGTTCCGGGCGGCCGCGGGTCTCGGCGCGGATGCCGTGCTGGTGTCACCCGGGGGAGCGGACCCGCTGTACCGACGCAGCGTGCGAGTGAGCATGGGAACGGTGTTCCAGGTGCCGTGGACGCGCATCACGGATTGGGAATCGGCCGTCGCGGACCTCCACGCGGCGGGATTCGACGTCGCCGCCCTCGCACTGAGCGACGATGCCACGACACTCGACGCATACGTCGCACGCCGTCCTGAGCGGGTCGCCATCGTCATGGGTTCGGAGGGCGACGGGCTCTCGCGCTCGGCGCTCGAGGGGGCCGACACGGTCGTGACGATCCCGATGTCCGGGGGCGTCGATTCGCTGAACGTCGCGTCCGCGGCAGCCGTGGCCCTCTGGGCGCTTCGATCGAGCTGAGCTGCGAGGCGGAAGGTCAGTCCGAACCGGAGCCGGAGCCGGGGAAGATGATGGGCGAGGGCTCGGGACGCTTCGCGACGATGTGGTCGCCAGACGACTCGTGGCGCAGACGGCGAAGCACCCAGGGAACGAGGTGCTCCCGCGCCCATCCGAAGTCCTCTGTGCGGGCCTCGCGCCAGGTGCGCAGCGGAATCGTCTCGGGCTGCATGGACTCCAGGTCGTTCGGCACGTTGAGCGCTCGCAGGACCATACGAGCCACCAC
>NZ_JAGGPD010000194.1 GCF_018613995.1 Microbacterium sp. ISL-103
GTGGCGAGCACCTCGGTGGCGTCCGATCCGATCAGGCACGCCTTGATGCGCGTCGAGCCGAGCTCGATGCCGAGACTCGTGCGGCCGGCGAGGATGTCGTCGCGGGTGGTCGTGCGGGGCGTGCCGGTCGTGTCGCTCATCGTCGGGCGTCCGAGTTCTGTCCGTAGACGTTCTGGTAGCGGGTGAAGAGGCTGTCGATGGCCTCCTGCGGAATCGGGACGAGGGGCCCGGCCTCGCGGGCGTAGTGCACGGTGCGGGCGACGTCCTCGACCATGACGGCGGCCTTCACGGCATCCTTCGCGTCGACTCCGATGGTGAACGGGCCGTGGTTCTGCATGAGCACCGCGCGGCTGCGGTGACCGGTCAGGGTCTTCACGATGCCGCGGCCGATCGAGTCGTCGCCGATGATCGCGAACGGGCCGACCGGGATCGGGCCACCGAACTCGTCGGCCATGGCCGTGATGACGCAGGGGATCTCTTCGCCGCGGGCGGCCCAGGCGACGGCGAACGTCGAGTGCGTGTGCACGACGCCGCCGACCTCGGGCATGTGACGGTAGACGTAGGCGTGGGCCGCGGTGTCGCTCGAGGGCGAGCGCTCGCTGCCGGGGGTGCCGGGGATCACCGCGCCGTCGAGGTCGCAGAGGATCATGTTCTCGGGGGTGAGGTCGTCGTAGCTCACGCCCGACGGCTTGATCACGAACAGGTCGGCGCCGGGCACGCGGCCCGAGACGTTGCCGCCGGTCCAGACGATGAGGTCGTAGCGCACGAGTTCGCCGTGCAGACGGGCGACGTCTGCGCGGACGGCCTCGATGGATGCGTCGATCTCGGCGGAGAAGACGGGGGCTTCGTTGCTCACGGGTACCTCAGGGTCGTCGGTGGTCACTGTGACCGGTCACAGAAGTGTGTCACGAGCCCGCGGGGCCGGTCAAGGGACACTGCTCGACGGCCGGCCGGTCGCCTCAGCGGGGAGGGGCCACCGAAGCCCGCGTCACCAGCACGGGAGCGACCGGCGCGAGATCGGATGCCGGGGCTCCCCCGGCGAGCGCCGCAGCCACCGCCCGATGCGCCAGTTCGTCGAAGTCCTGCCGCACGGTGGTGAGCTTCGGCCAGAAGTACGCCGAGTCGGGGGTGTCGTCGAACCCCACGACGCTGACATCGCCCGGCACCGAGAGCCCCGCTTCGTGCAACCCGCCGAGCAGGCCCAGCGCCATCTGGTCGTTGGCGGCGAACACGGCGGTCGCACCCGACGCCCGCACGGCGTCGACGGCCGCATAGCCGGATCCGGCTGTCCAGTCGCCTTCGATCACGGGCCCGGGCACGAGTCCGCGGGCGGCGAGCTCGGCGGCGAACCCTTCGGCGCGCGATTCGGCCTCGAGCCAGTCGGCAGGACCCGCGAGGTGCGCGATGCGGGTGTGACCGGCATCGGCGAGCGCCGCGACGGCGAGCCGCGCCCCCGCCTCCTGATCGATCGACAGACCGCGCGCGCCCCGATCGGCCGCGTGCAGGGTGACCACGGGCACGCCGATGCGCAGCGCGTCGAGCGCCTCGAGCGTGCGCGCGTGGGGAGCGACGACGACGATGCCCTCGACGCCCTGGCCGACGAGATGGTCGACGGCGGCGACGACGGCCCCCGAATCTCCCGCATCCGCGAACGCGGCGCTGAGCCAGTAGCCGGCCTCGCGCG
>NZ_JAGGPD010000195.1 GCF_018613995.1 Microbacterium sp. ISL-103
GCGCAACACGGCCTACTACACGGTGCTCTACGTGCCGGCGGGCCTCGTCGTCGCGCTCGGCACCGCTCTGCTGCTCAACCGCCGCCACCGCGCGGTGCGCCTGTTCCGCACCCTCTTCTACATCCCGGTCGTCGCCTCGACGGTGGCGACCGCGACGATCTGGTTCTGGATGCTGAACCCGCAGAACGGCCTGCTCAATGTGGCCCTCAGCTGGTTCGGCATCGACGGACCCGCGTGGCTCTACGAGTCGCAGTGGGCGATGATCGCGATCGTCATGATGAGCGTGTGGGCCGGATTCGGCGCCAACATGATCATCTTCCTCGGCGGCCTGCAGGGTGTGCCGGGCGAGCTCTATGAAGCAGCCCGCCTCGACGGCGCGAACGCCTGGCAGCAGTTCCGCTACGTGACGCTGCCGTCGCTGACCCGCACGACGTTCCTCGTGTCGACCCTGCTCATCATCGGCGCCTTCCAGGTCTTCGACCAGGCCTACGTGCTGACCAAGGGCGGCCCCGGCAACTCGACCGTGACCATGGTCTATTACATCTACAACAAGGGCTTCGGCGCGCTCGAGATGGGTTACGCGTCGGCCCTGTCGTTCGTGCTCTTCCTGATCATCCTCGTGTTCTCGCTGCTGAACGCGAAGCTCAACAACCGGAAGGGTGCCTGATGACGAACACGCTGAGCGGTGGCCGCGCCATCGAGACGGCGCTGGCCGCCGGCACTCCCGTGGCCCCGCCCCTGCCTTCACGTCGCAAGCCGACGACCCGCAAGCGCATCGCGACGGTCGGCTGGTACATCGGCGTCATCCTGATCAGCGTCGTCACCGTCGCCCCTCTCGTCTGGACGATCTCGACCTCGCTGAAGCCCGCCACCGAGATCCTGTCGGGGGCCCTCAACCTGATCCCCGCGAACGCAACCCTCGACAACTACCTGCAGGTGTTCGACGAGGTGCCGTTCGGGCGCTACTTCGTGAACTCGCTCGTGCTCGGCATCGGCGGCGCGGCGACGAACATCTTCTTCGGCGCTCTCGGCGGCTACGCCCTGGCCAAACTGCAGTTCAAGGGACGAGCGGCGGTCTTCGCGGTGTTCCTCTCGTCGCTCATGATCCCCGGCATCATCACGATGATCCCGTCGTTCCTGATCCTGCGGTCGATCCCGTTCGCCGGCGGCAACGACGTCTTCGGACAGGGCGGACTCGGCCTGATCAACACGTACTGGGCCGTCATCATCCCCGGTGCCGCCGGAGCCTTCGCCGTCTTCTTCATGAAGCAGTTCTTCGAGACGCTGCCCGACGAACTCGGCGAAGCCGCCCGCATCGACGGCGCGAGCGAGTTCCGCATCTTCGCGATCATCTACTTCCCGCTCGCGAAGGCAGGGCTCGCGGTGCTCGGCATCATCAGCTTCCAGGCCGGCTGGAACAACTTCCTGTGGCCGCTGATCGTGCTCAACAGTCAGGACATGATGACCGTCCAGGTCGGCCTCGCCTCGTTCGTCAACAACTACGAGACCGCCTACGGCCCCCTCATGGCCGGCACCGTGATCGCCAGCCTGCCCGTGCTGCTCGTGTTCCTCTTCGCGCAGCGCTACATCATCGAGGGCGTCGCCCACGTCGGCTCGAAATGACCCAGCAGCTCTCCCTTCCCACCACACGCATCACCCCCACCACACTCACCACATCAAGGAGATTTCGATGAAGAAGCACCTGAGAGTCCTGACCGTGTTCGCCACGGCGTCCCTCGTCGTGACCGTCGCCGGTTGCGCCTCCGGCACTGATGCCGGCGGTGGAGACGGCCCCGAACCCGTCGTCATGTGGGGCTCATGGTCGGGCGACCAGGTCGACCAGCTCGAAGCCCAGGCCGAGCGGTTCAACGAGTCGCAGGACGACTACGAGGTCTCGTACGTTCCGCAGGAACTCGTCGAAGAGAAGCTGCTCACCTCGCTCGCCGGCGGCCAGGTGCCCGACGTCGTGCTCTGGGACCGCTATCAGACCTCGCTCTACGCGCCCAAGGGAGCACTCGCCCCGATCGACGAGTTCATGAAAGAGGATGCCGTCGACACGAGCATCTTCTACGAGCCCGCGCTCGGCGAGATGGAGGTCGACGGCGAGCTCTATGGCCTGCCGCTGCTCGTCGACAACCGGTCGCTGCTGTTCAACCATGCTCTGCTGACGGATGCCGGCAGCGAGGCCCCGACCGACTGGGACGAGCTGAAGACCGCTGCCGAGGCGCTCACCGTGAAGGACGGCGGCAAGCTGACGCAGGCAGGCCTCGACCTCAGCGACCCCGGCCTGTTCAACATGTACCTCGCACAGGCGGGTGGCCAGCTGCTCAACGACGACGAGACCAAGACGGCGTTCAACAGCCCCGAAGGCCTCGAGGTGCTGAACTTCTGGCAGAGCCTGCTGGATGCCGGCGTCTACGAGCAGGGCTTCGGCGACACTGGCGACTCGTTCGCCGAGAGCCGCACGGCGATGAAGCTCGACGGCCCTTGGGCGCTCTCGACCCTCGACCAGGTCGATGGCCTCGAGTACGGCGTCGTGCAGCCGCCGGCCGGACCCAACGGCGAGCAGGGCGCCTACATGGGCGGCTTCGGACTCGTCATCCCCGAGGGCGCGAAGAACGCCGAAGGCGCGTGGGAGTTCATGAAGTGGTGGACGACCGAGGCCGAGAACGGTGTCGCGTTCGGTGAGATCTCGGGCTGGATCCCGGCCAACATCGAGGCCGCCAACGACCCGTTCTTCACGGAGGACGAGCACTACGCCGCCTTCATCGAGACGATGAACTACGCCCAGACCCGCCCCAACGTGCAGGGCTTCTCTGACGTCGAGGGCAAGGCTCTCGTGCCCGCCCTCGAGCGGTTCCTCTCGGGCGAGATCTCGGCCGAGCAGGCGCTGAAGGATGCCCAGGAGCAGGGCGACCAGCTGCTCGAGCAGAACCGCTGAGTCGGATTCCGCGCTCCCCCTCTCCTCTCTCCCCTCTCCCGAATCGACCCCAGGAAAAAGGAACATGACCAGCACTTCCGCGCACACCTGGTCGGCCCGCGCCGACACCGCGCAGCAGAGCCTCGACCACTTCTTCGGTGCCCCCGGCATCCAGTTCCTCGCGAACAGCCACCCGCACGACCGCGGCAACACCGAGGTCTTCAACTACTGGTGGCTGGCCCACGTGATCGACGCCCGGGTCGATGCCTGGGTTCGCACGGCCGACGACGCGTGGATCGAGCAGGCGATCGCCGCCCGCGACAACATCGTCGAACGCAACGGCGGGCAGCTCTTCAACGACTACTTCGACGACATGCTGTGGTTCGCCCTCGCGCTCGAACGGGTGCATCGGGCGACCGGCGAGCAGCGGTATCTCGACGAGGCGATCGCCATCTGGGATCACGTCATCGCCGAGGGGTGGAACGAGACTCTCGGGTGGAGTCTCGCCTGGCGCACGCAGCAGCTCGCGTACAAGAACACTCCGGCGAACGGGCCTCTCGTGATCCTCGGAGTGCGGTTGAGTCGTCTCGACGCGTCGCGCGACTATCTGTCGTCTGCGCGTCGGGCGTTCGACTGGCTGACCGCGACTCTCGTCGGAGACGACGGATTCGTCGAAGACGGCATCAACCGCGAGGGCGACGGCGCGGTCGACACGCAGTGGCGCTTCACCTACAACCAGGGGCTCTACGTCGGCGCCGCGGTCGAGCTCTTCGGCGCGACCGGCGACGACGCGTTCCTGCAGCGGGCCGTGCAGACGGCGACCACCGCCGTGCGCGAACTCAGCGACGGAACCGTCTTCCCCGATGAAGGAGACGGCGGCGACGAGGGCCTCTTCAAGGGCGTCTACTACCGCTACCTCGGTGAACTGCTCGCGGTGCTGGCCGGGTCGGACTCGTTCGCGTCGGAGCGGGTCGAGCTCGAGCGGTTCCTGCGTGCGGGGACCGACGCACTGTGGCAGAACGGGGTGGTCGACGGACACCTGCGGCCGGGCAACGACTGGTCGCAGCCGCCGGTGGAGTGGATCCCCTACTCGACCATGGTCAGCGCGATCTTCGCCGTCGAGCAGCGGGCACGGCTCGAGGCGCGGGCGGCCGGGGCTGACGTGGGGGCGGATGCGGGTGCGGGTGCGGCTGGGGTTGGTGCGGCTGCCGTGGGCGCGCCACGCTGACGGCATCCGCTCTGAGATTCTCTCGGTGATCCGCCCGTGGGCTTCGGCCTGCGGGCGGATCTCTGCGTCCGGGCGGGGCGGTCTTCCGCGTCAGCGCTCCACAACTCCGGAGATCCGGGGCCGGCTTGCCCCGAACGGCCCGATTCAGCCGCCCACCGCTGCGTTCTTCCGGAGCTATGGACGCGAACGCGGGGTGACACCGCGGTCAGGCGCGTGCAGCAGCCGACGAGGCGCCGATCACGAGTTCCGTCGACAGCACGACCTTCTCGATCTCGCTCGGGGCGCTGATCTGGCGCCTCACCGACTCGACCGCCTTCTCGCCGAGCGTGCGCTGCTCCTGACGGATGTGCGTGTAGCGGAACAGTCGGGTGTCGAACGTCGCGTCGGGGTGGTCGAAGCAGACGATCGAGATGTCGGTCGGCACCTCGAGTCCCAGGCGGTGGCACGCTTCGCGCAGCATCAGCGCGATGTTGTACTCCGCTGCGACGTAGCCGGTGATGTCGGGATGCCGCTCGACGAATTCGACCAGTCGCGCGATGTCCTGCTCGATGGTGTCATCGCTGCCCGGCACCGTCGATCCGATGGTGCGCAGCTCGGCGCTGTTCTCGAGGGGCAGGTGATTCGACGCGTGCGCGTGGATGTAGCCGTTGCGGCGATCGTCGCTCGACGAGACATGACTGGTCGAGCTCACGAACCCGATGGTCTTGTGTCCGAGGTCGAGCAGGTGCTCCGTCGCCGCGCGTCCGCCGGCGAGGTTGTCGGAGCACACGGCCGAGACCGGGATGCCGTCGAACAGTCGATCGAGGATGACGACGGGGAACTTCTGCGCGACCAGTTCGAGGGCTGCGGGAGGGATGTACTCCGACGAGCTGGGAAGCAGGATCAGGCCCTCGACTCCGGCTCCGACGAGCGCGCGGATGCACGCGTCCTCCTCGGCGAGGTCTCCTCCTGAGCGCTTGAACACGACGTGCGTGTCGGCACCGGTGGCGGCCAGGATGCCCTCGATCACCTTGTTGCCGAAGGTGTCGTCGAAGCTCGTGATGACGCAGCCGATGAGCGATGGGCCGCGGTCCGGGTCGGTATGCGCACGGGACGATGTCTGAGGCGTCGGCGCCGTCGGGGTCGCGCTGGTGACGACGGTGCCGATGCGGGGGCGGCGCATGATCATGCCGTCGCCACGCAACAGCTCGAGGGCCCGCTTCACCGTGATCGGGCTCACCTCGAACCGGCTCGAGAGCTCGGCCTCGGAGGGCAGCCGGTCACCGACCGCATACTCCCCCTGCGAGATCGACTCGCGCAACGCTTCGTACACCCGCTTGTAGAGCACGCCGGTCCGTTCGTGTCAGCCAATAGTTATATTTAATCTACAGGCTGCGAGGCGTGGATGTCTCTCATCTCGTTCAGCGCGTGCGGGCGCGGGCGCGCGCGGGGCCAGTTGCGCACCGGAACTCGGCGATTCGGATGCGCAACTGACCCCGCACCCGCCGCAAGGTGGCGAACTGACCCCGCGCACCGGAACTCGGCTTCTCGGATGCGGGACTGACCCCGCGTCCGCACGGGCGCGACGCGGGAGGGCGCGACGCACGACGCAACGCGTCAGCGCGTGCGGACCGCATCCCCCATCGCGGCGAGAGCCTCGGCGAGCACCGGCCGAGGCGTCGCGAACACGACCCGCACGTAGCGCTCGTATCCGCGCCCGAGCAGCGACCCCCCGGTGAGCACGACCCCCGCGCGCTCGCGGAAGAACCCCGCCGGCG
>NZ_JAGGPD010000196.1 GCF_018613995.1 Microbacterium sp. ISL-103
CCACGGCCGCAAGCTCGTCCGGGCGTCGGACGAGCACGACGTCAGCGCCCAGCGCCGCCAGTACGGAGGCGTGCTCGCGCACGTCGCCCTGCAGCGCGAGCACCCCGACCTGTGGGCTACCAGCCACGCTCGGCCAGGCGGTGCGGGGCGGGAAGGTCGGACACGTTGATGCCGACCACCGCATCGCCGAGTCCGCACGACACCTCGGCGATCACCTTGGCGTCGTCGAAGAACGTCGTCGCCTTGACGATCGCCTTGGCGCGCTCTGCGGGGTTTCCCGACTTGAAGATGCCCGAGCCGACGAAGACGCCGTCGGCGCCGAGCTGCATCATCATGGCGGCGTCCGCAGGGGTCGCCACACCGCCGGCGACGAACAGCACGACGGGCAGCTTGCCCGTCTCGGCGATCTCGGCGACGAGGTCGTAGGGCGCCTGCAGCTCCTTCGCAGCGACGAACAGCTCGTCCTTCGGCAGCGCGGTGAGGGCGGCGATCTCGCCACGGATCTTCCGGATGTGCTTCATCGCCTCCGAGATGTCGCCCGTGCCGGCCTCGCCCTTGGAGCGGATCATCGCCGCTCCCTCGTTGATACGGCGCAGTGCCTCACCCAGGTTGGTCGCACCGCAGACGAACGGCACGGTGAAGCCGAACTTGTCGATGTGATTGACGTAGTCGGCCGGCGAGAGGACCTCGGACTCGTCGATGTAGTCGACGCCGAGCTCCTGCAGCACCTGAGCCTCGACGAAGTGCCCGATGCGCGACTTGGCCATGACGGGGATGGACACGGACGCGATGATGCTGTCGATCATGTCGGGGTCGCTCATGCGCGAGACGCCGCCCTGGGCGCGGATGTCGGCGGGGACGCGCTCGAGTGCCATGACGGCGACGGCCCCGGCGTCTTCGGCGATCTTCGCCTGATCTGCGGTGACGACGTCCATGATCACGCCGCCCTTGAGCATCTCTGCGAGACCGCGCTTGACGCGCGAGGATCCGGTGGTGGTCTGTTCGGTCATGAGAGCTCCTGTCGGGGAAGCACGATGTGCATGCATGTGTCGAACGATGTCTCGTTTGATCTAGGCCAAACAGTAGCACTGTCCGGAACGACCTAGAATCGACAGCGAGGACCATGAGCGACCAGATCACCGGAACCACCGCAGCGGACATCGCCGACAGCGTGCGCGCCCTGCGTGACCGGGGTGTCCTGCGGGCCGGAAGCCCTCTGCCGCCGGTGCGCGAGCTCGCAGCAACCCTCGGCGTCAACCGCAACACCGCGGTCGCCGCCTACCGGCAGCTCGCTCAGGCGGGACTCGTCGTCTCACGCGGGCGTGCCGGAACCGTCGTCGCGGGGCTGGAGTCGGTCGCGCAGGAGGGCTATGCCGCAGACACGGTGCTCCGAGATGTCGGCACGGGCAATCCTGATCCGCGACTCATCCCCGATCCCTCCCAGGCTCTCGCCACGGTCGCCGGCCGGCCGGTGCTGTACGGCGAGCCCGTCATCGACCGGGGCCTTGATCGCTGGGCCCGCGAATGGATCGCCCAGGACCTCGGCGACCGAGACTTCGGCATCACGATCACCAGCGGCGCGGTGGATGCGGTCGAACGCCTGCTCGCGCAGGCGCTCACGCGCGATGACGCCGTGGCGCTCGAGGATCCGTGCTTCCTCGCCAGCATCCACACCGTCCGCCTCGGCGGGTATCGCGCGGTCCCCGTGCCGGTCGACGACCAGGGCATGACGGTGGACGGCCTGCGGGCGGCCCTCGACGCCGGCATCCGTGCCGTGATCTGCACTCCGCGTGCGCAGAACCCCACCGGTGCGAGCCTGACGTCTGCACGCGCCGCCGAGCTGCGAGCCGTGCTGGCCGATTTTCCCTACGTGCTCATCATCGAGGACGACCACTTCTCGATGCTGTCGCAGCAGCCCTACGAGACGCTGATCGGAGCGGATCACCGTCGATACGCGCTCGTGCGCTCGGTGTCGAAGTTCCTCGGACCCGACATGTGTCTCGCGATCGCGGCGACCGATGCGACCACCGCAGAGCGCCTGGCGATGCGGCTGAGCCCGGGCACGACCTGGGTCAGTCACCTGCTGCAGCGCCTGACATTGACGCAGCTCACCGACGACGCGGTCGTCGCGCGGATCGCAGAAGCCCGAGAGCACTACGCCGCTCGCAACGCAGCCTTCGCATCGCTCCTGCGCGAGCACGGACTCGACTCCCCCACCACCGACGGCCTCAGCCTCTGGATCAGACTGCCCGCACCTGCGCGCCTCGTCTCGGAGCGACTCATGCGCCGCGGCTGGCTCGCCCGCACCGGCGACGACTTCGCGCTCGACGAGCGAGCCGACCCGTCGCACCACCTGCGCCTGACCGTGCACGATCTGTCCGACGAGGATGCTGCGACTCTCGTCGCCGACCTCGTCGCAGCCGTCCGATGACCCACCGCCGCGGGAGCACTCCCGCCCTGAATGAAAGGATCGGAGAATGAAGGTCCTCTCCATCCAGTCCGCCGTCGCGTACGGCCATGTCGGCAACTCCGCCGCGGTCTTCCCGCTGCAGCGCATCGGCGTCGAGGTTCTCCCGGTCTACACCGTGAACTTCTCGAACCACACCGGCTATGGCGCCTGGCGCGGCCCGATGATCGACCCGAACGATGTGCGCGAGGTGCTCACGGGCATCGAAGAGCGCGGCGTGTTCGGCGAGATCGATGCGGTGCTCAGCGGCTACCAGGGCGGAGAGGGGATCGGCGACGTGATCATCGACGCCGTCGCCCGGGTCAAGGCCGCGAACCCCGACGCGGTGTACGCATGCGACCCGGTGATGGGCAACGCGAAATCCGGATGCTTCGTCGCCCCGGCCATCCCGATCCTGCTGCGCGAGAAGGTCGTCCCGGTCGCCGACATCATCACCCCGAACCAGTTCGAGCTCGGCTTCCTCACCGGCACCGAGCCCGACACGCTCGAGTCCACCCTCGCGTCGGTCGACCTCGCGACGGCGATGGGGCCACGCACGGTGCTCGTCACGAGCGTCGAGCGTCCCGATCGCGAAGAGGGCACCATCGAGATGCTCGTCGCCGACCCGACCGGCGCCTGGATCGTGCAGACGCCTCGTCTGCCGATGAAGGCCAACGGCTCGGGCGATGTCACCGCCGCACTCTTCACGGCGCACTACGTCACGACCGGAGACGCGAAGACGGCGCTCGAGCGCACCGCATCGAGTGTCTTCGATCTGCTCGCCGCGACCCTCGAGTCCGGAGAGCGCGAGCTGCAGCTCGTCGAGGCGCAGGAGTTCTACGCGAACCCGCGGATGCAGTTCACCGCGCGCCAGGTGCGCTGAGCGACCTCAGGCCGTCGGCCACGCGTTCGCGACAGCCTCACGCACTTCACCGAGCAGCTGAGGCAGCGCCTTCGTCTTCGCGATGATCGGGAAGAAGTTGGCGTCGGAGGTCCACCGCGGCACCACGTGCTGGTGCAGGTGGCCGTCGACGCCTGCGCCCGCGACGGCGCCCTGGTTCATCCCGAGATTGAAGCCGTCGCAGCGCGACACCTCCCGCAGCACGCGCATCGCCGTCTGGGTCAGTGCCCCGATCTCGGCGACCTCCTCAGGAGTGGCCTGGTCGTAGGTCGCGATGTGGCGGTACGGGCAGACGAGAAGATGCCCCGAGTTGGAGGGGAACAGGTTGAGCAGCACATAAGCGGTCTCGCCGCGGGCGACGACGAGTCGCTCGGCATCCGGATGCTTCGGCGCCTCGCAGAACGGGCACTCCTCGCGCAGCGGCTCGGGTCCTGCCTGGATGTACGCCATGCGGTGCGGCGTCCACAGCCGCTGGAACTCGTCGGGGACGCCGGCGAACTCGCCGGCGTCCTCCGACGCCTCAGAAGGCGTGGTCACGCCAGGTCCCCTGCTGTCTGCACGAGGGTGTGCGCGTCGATCGCCCCGCGGATGCGCGAGACGGCGTCGGCGATCGGCACGCCGTTCTCCTGCGTGCCGTCGCGGTAGCGGAACGAGACGGTGCCCGCATCGCGGTCCTTCTCGCCGGCGATCAGCAGCAGCGGGACCTTGCCGGTCGTGTGCGTGCGGATCTTCTTCTGCATCCGGTCGTCCGAGGAGTCGAGCTCGGCGCGGACGCCCTGCGCGCGCAGCGTTCCGACGATCTCGCCCAGATAGTCGGCGAACTCGTCGGCGACGGGGATTCCGACGACCTGCACCGGAGACAGCCACACGGGGAAATCGCCGGCGTAGTGCTCGAGCAGAATGGCGAAGAACCGCTCGATCGAGCCGAACAGGGCACGGTGGATCATGATCGGACGCTTCTTCTGCCCGTCCTTGTCCATGTACTCGAGCTCGAAGCGCTCGGGCAGGTTCGGGTCGACCTGCACGGTCGAGAGCTGCCAGGTGCGACCGATCGCATCACGCGTCTTGAGGTCGATCTTGGGTCCGTAGAACGCCGCCTCGCCGGGGACCTCGGTGAGCTTGAGGCCGGATGCCACGGCGACGCGACGCAGGGCATCGGTCGACGACTCCCAGAACTCGTCGGAGCCGATCCACTTGGACTTCTCGTCGTCCTTCATCGACAGCTCGAGCTCGAAGTCGGTGAGACCGAAATCGCGCAGCATCGACAGGATGAACTCGAGGACCTTCGAGACCTCGTCCTCGAGCTGATCGGGCGTGACGAAGAGGTGAGAGTCATCCTGGGTGAACCCGCGCACACGGGTGAGACCGTGCAGCGCGCCCGACAGCTCGTTGCGGTAGACCGTGCCGTTCTCGGCGAACCGCAGCGGCAGGTCGCGGTAGCTGCGCGCACGCTCCTTGTAGATCAGGATGTGCATCGGGCAGTTCATGGGCTTCAGGTAGTAGTCCTGGCCCTGCTTGGTGATGTTGCCCTCGTCGTCGCGCTCTTCGTCCATGACGATCGGCGGGTACATGCCCTCCTTGTACGTGACGAGGTGGTTCGAGGTGAGGAAGAGGTCTTCCTTCGAGATGTGCGGGGTGTACACGTACGTGTAGCCGCCCTCGAGGTGGCGCTTGCGCGCGTGCTGCTCCATCTCGCCGCGCACCACGCCACCGCGCGGATGCCAGACCGAGAGACCCGAGCCGATCTCCTCGGGGAACGAGAACAGATCGAGTTCCTTGCCGAGGCGCCGGTGGTCGCGCTTGGCGGCCTCCTCGAGACGGTGCTGGTACTCACGCAGCTCGTCCTTCGACGGCCAGGCGGTGCCGTAGATGCGCTGCAGCTGCGGGTTCTTCTCGCTGCCGCGCCAGTAGGCCGCGGCGATGCGGGTGAGATCCCAGCCGTTGCCGATCATGCGGGTGTTCGGAAGATGCGGGCCGCGGCAGAGGTCCTTCCAGACCACCTCGCCGTCGCGAGTCGTGTTGTCGTAGATCGTGAGCTCGCCCTCGCCGACCTCGACGGATGCGCCCTCTGCCGCCTCCTTGCCGCCCTTGAGGCCGATGAGCTCGAGCTTGAACGGCTCGTCTGCGAGCTCGGCCCGTGCCTCGTCGTCGGTGACGACGCGACGCACGAAGCGCTGACCCTCACGGACGATGCGCTGCATCTCTTTCGTGATCGCCTTGATGTCCTCGGGCGTGAACGGGGTCTCCACGCCGAAGTCGTAGTAGAAACCGTCGGTGATGGGAGGGCCGATGCCGAGGTTCGCCTGCGGGTTGATGCGCTGCACTGCCTGCGCGAGCACGTGCGCCGCCGAATGACGGAGGATGTTCAGCCCGTCGGGGCTCTCGATCGTGACCGGCTCGACCTCGTCGGCGTCGGTCACTGTCGCGGCGAGGTCCTTGAGGGTTCCGTTGACGCGCATCGCGACGACTGAACGGTCAGAGAACAGGGCGAAGCCGTCTTTCGGCTGAGCATTTTCAGGCACTGCACACTCCATCTGGGTCTGGATCTAGGCTACTCGCATGCCCGGGGCCCGCCGACCGCTACGACGCGGTCTCGGACGCGGTGTTCGCCGCCGTCGGGGCGAGGATGATGATCGCCGCTCCGACCAGAGCGATCGCAGATCCGATCCAGTCCCACATCGTCGGCTTGAAGCCGTCGACGATGATCCCCCAGGCCAGGGAACCGGCGATGAAGACGCCGCCGTACGAGGCGAGCACTCGTCCGAAGTTCGCGTCGGGCTGGAGCGCGGCGATGAATCCGTACGCGCCGAGCGCCATGACGCCGAGCACCGCGAAAACCCATCCTCGGTTCTCCTTGACCGCCTGCCAGATCATCCATGCGCCGCCGATCTCGGCGACGGCGGCGAGCACGAAGAGGATGCTGATGCGCAGGACGGTCATGGCTCCCAGTGTGGCGCACCAGTGCGTCGCTGAGATCTCACGTGCCGGCGACGACGAGTCCCGACTCGTAGGCGAGGATCGCGCTCGCCGGGGTAGCGTGAGCGGATGGTCAGAGCAGTCGCGCGTTGGATCCTCGCCCTCGCACTGGGCGCGATCGGAATCGTCCATTTCGTCAGCACACGCGGGTTCCGAGTCGTCGTGCCCGACTGGGCGACCAAGGCCACGCGTCTCGACAAGGAGGCGATCATCATCGCGTCCGGTGCTGCAGAGGTCGCGCTGGCTGCCGGGCTGATCGCTCTCCCCTGGGAACGACGTCGCATCGGGGTCGCCACCGCTGCCTTCTTCGTCGCCGTCCTGCCCGGCAACGTGCACCAGTGGCGCACCCACCGTTCGACCCCGGGACTCGATACGGAGGCGCGGCGATTCGGCAGACTGTTCCTGCAGCCGCTCCTCGTTCTCTGGGCGCTGTGGTCGACGGCAGAGCCCGCGCCGCGGCGACCGACCGCGCTGCGGCGGCCGAGGCGTCGTAGCCGCTGAGCCCGCGGGTCTGCAACCCCCGTCCGCCAGTTCGGGCGCCGGGTGAGAATGGGATCATGGTCTCTCCCTCGCTCGTCTGGCTCCGCGACGACCTTCGAGTCGCCGACAACCCGGCTCTTCGCGCCGCGATCGACCGAGATGAACCCCTCATCGTCCTCTATGTGCTCGACGAGGAGTCTCCCGGCATCCGTCCGCTCGGCGGAGCAGCACGCTGGTGGCTCCATCATTCGCTCGCCTCCCTGAGTGAGGCACTGCGCGAGCTCGGTGCCTCTCTGACGCTCCGGCGAGGGCCGGCCGAGCGCGTCGTCCTCGAGGCGGTCGCAGACACCGGCGCGACGGCCGTCTTCTGGAACCGGCGCTACGGAGGCGCCGAACGTGAGATCGATACGGCGCTGAAGTCGTCGCTGCGCGCCGACGGCCGGGAGGTGACGTCCTTCCAGGCCTCGCTCCTGCACGAACCGTGGACCGTGAAGACCGGAGGCGGCACGCACTTCTCGGTGTTCACTCCCTTCTGGCGAGCATGCCTCGCTCTTCCCACGCCGCGAGCTCCGCTTCCCGCACCGAGGAGCCTCGACGGGATATCGGCACCTCCTCCCTCAGACGACCTCGATGACTGGGGCCTCCTGCCCACGCGCCCCGACTGGGCGGGCGGGCTCCGGGACACCTGGAAGCCCGGCGAGCCCGCCGCCAAGGCGCGGCTGCGCACCTTCCTGCACGACGACATCGGCTCATACGACCGCGCCCGTGACGAGCCCTCCGCCGGTGCCACCTCGTTGCTGTCCCCGCGACTGCGCTGGGGCGAGCTGAGCCCGTTCACGGTGTGGCACGAGGCGGTCGAGGCCGACGGCGCGGCCGGCTTCCTCTCGGAGCTCGGGTGGCGGGAGTTCGCCTGGCACACGACGTTCCACGCGCCAGACATCGCCACGAAGAACCTCCGGCGTCAGTACGACGCGTTCCCGTGGCCGCGGCTCACACCGTCTCACCTCGAAGCCTGGCAGCGAGGCGACACCGGCATCCCCCTCGTGGATGCCGGCATGCGCGAGCTCTGGCACACCGGATTCATGCACAACCGGGTGCGCATGGTCACGGCGTCCTTCCTCGTGAAGAATCTGCTCATCGACTGGCGTCGGGGCGAGGAATGGTTCTGGGACACCCTCGTCGACGCCGACGGCGCCAGCAACCCGTTCAACTGGCAGTGGGTCGCAGGCTCAGGAGCCGATGCCGCGCCGTATTTCCGCGTGTTCAACCCCGAGCTGCAGGCGAAGAAGTTCGACCCTCACAGCCTTTACATCTCGGAGTGGGCATCGGATGCTCCCTCCGAGCCGATCGTCGATCTCGCGACCACCCGCAAGGCCGCTCTCGATGCGTACGACGTCGTCAAGAGATCGTCGCGCCCGCCGGAGTAGCACCCACTATCTGACAGATGTCCGATAGCCTGTCGGTATGGATGCACGGTCGCGACGTTCGCGCGAGACCCTTCGCGAAGCGGTGCTGGAGCTCTCGACCACTGCACCGATCGCCGAGGTGACTGCCTCGGCGATCTGCGCTCGCGCAGGCGTCACCCGCGACACTTTCTACCGCCACGCCGAGAGTCCGGTAGACCTTCTCGCCGACGCCCTCGCGGCCGAGATCGACGAGGCGATGACAGTACTCCCCCACACCGACGCGATCGGCGACGGCGAACGAGCGCTGCTCGAGCACGTACGACGCCGCGCCGAGGTCTATCGCGGGGCGATGCATCCGCTTCTCGCCGCCCCCGTGCGCCACAACCTCGAGCGCTCGATCCGCGCGGGTCTCGTGCTGTGGGCAGAGCTGCACCCGCACATCGTCCCCGCCGAGTTCGCAGACGACCCCGCGGCCATGCGGATCGCGGTCGCCTATGCCGCCGCCGGAACCGTGGGCGCTGTCGAAGAGTGGCTGCGCAGCGACGACGACGACACCGAACGTGCCGTGAGGCTGATCCTCGCGGCGTCACCCGAGTGGTGGCTGCGCTGACGGCCACCCGGAAGAGGAGAGAAGAGATGAAGGCCGCACTGTTCCACGCGAAGGAAGACCTCCGAATCGAAGAGGTGCCTGACCCCGCACCCGGCCCCGGGCAGGTGAAGCTCCGGAACGCCTTCGCCGGGATCTGCGGATCCGACCTGCACGTCTACTACAGCCCTGAGGCCGCAGGGCTCGACTTCGACAACCCGCACCCGGTCACCGGATCGACACTCCCCCAGATCCTGGGCCACGAGTTCTCCGGCACGATCGTCGAGCTCGGCGAGGGCGTCACCGATGTCGCGGTCGGCGACCGCGTCGCCGTCTGGCCGATCTACTACTGCGGCGAATGCCCGGCATGCCGCCGCGGCATGGTCAACGCCTGCCAGAAGATCGGCTTCCACGGGCTGAGCTCAGACGGCGGAGGCATGGCGGAGTTCACCACGGTCGATGCCACGAAGCTGCACGTGCTGCCCGAGAACGTCGATCTGCGGATGGGCGCGCTCGTCGAGCCGATGTCGGTCGCCTGGCACGCGGTCTCGCGCAGCGGCGTCGACGCCGGAGGCACCGCCCTGATCGCCGGCGCCGGTCCCATCGGCATCGGCGTCTGGTTCGCACTCAAGGCGCGGGGCATCGAGAAGGTGCTGGTGTCGGAGCCGAGTGCCGACCGTCGGGCGATCATCGCGGCCCTGGGTGCGACGGTCGTCGATCCGGTGAACGAAGACCTCGCCACAGCCGTCGCAGAGGTCAGCGGTGGAGACGGCGTCGATGTGGCCTTCGACGCCGCTGGTGCGGGCCCCGCCGTGACGTCGTCTCTCGCGAGCCTCGTGCCGGGAGGGCGCGTCGTGGTCGTCGCCATCCATGAACGCACGATGGATTTCCTGCCCACGCAGCTCGTCATGGCCGAGACCGAGATCGCGGGTGCGCTCGCATACCTTCCCGAAGACTTCGACGCCGTGATCGAGGCGATGTCGCGCGGGGTCTACGACACGACGGGCTGGGTGCAGGAGGTCGGTCTCGAGCATGTGGTCGATGCGATCCATTCGCTGCGCGGCGGCGCTGGGGCGAAGATCCTGGTCAAGGCCCGCTGACAGCCAGATGAGACGAGAGGCCGAGCGAATGCGTCCGCCCGGCCCCTCGTCCTGTCCCCCGGGGTCGTGCAGGCGACTCGCGGAAGAGAGCCCAGACAACAAAAAACCCCCGGTTTCCCGGGGGTTTTTCTCTGTGCGCGATACTGGGATCGAACCAGTGACCTCTTCCGTGTCAGGGAAGCGCGCTACCGCTGCGCCAATCGCGCCCATGTGGGCTATTCAGTTTCTGAGAGGTGGCGACGGGATTCGAACCCGTGTAAACGGCTTTGCAGGCCGGTGCCTAGCCGCTCGGCCACGCCACCGTGTGGATTGACCCCACGTGCGGAAGGCCCTCCGAAGAAGGCCCCTGCACTTGAGCGGATGACG
>NZ_JAGGPD010000197.1 GCF_018613995.1 Microbacterium sp. ISL-103
GGTGGACGCACCGATCGTCGGACGGGCGAGATCGGTCTGCACCGAGCAGATGTTGACGATCGCACCGCCTCCGCGCTCGACCATCGCCCGCGCCGAGGTCCGGCCGACGAGGAAGGCGCTCGTCAGGTCGGTGCGGATGACGCGCTCCCAGTTCTCGAGGCTCACGTCGAGCAGCGGCTCCCGATGCTGCATGCCGGCATTGTTCACGAGGATGTCGATCTGGGCGTCGGCCTCGATCGCGCGGATGCCGGCGATCACCGACTCCTCCTCGGTGATGTCGAACGCGGCTGCGGACGCGGCATCCGCCCCGAACTCCCAGGTGAACGCCGCAACCGCACCCTCCACGACCGCGATGTCGCGGCCGTGGACGATGACGTGCGCGCCTGCCTCGAGCAGCGAACGTGCGATGGCATGGCCGATGCCACGGCTGGAGCCGGTGACGAGCGCGCGCCTTCCGGTGAGGTCGAACGGGTTGGTCATGATCTCTCCGATGGGTCAGTAGAACTCGACGGTGTCGACGACATTGCGCAGCGCCGCGCCATCGAGGAACCGGGTGGCGTTGTCGGCGAAGAGCTCGGCGATGCGGCGATCCTCCCGCGCGTCGAGCGCAGCGGTGTGCGGGCTGACCAGCACCCGAGGATGCCCCCACAGGGCGCTCTCGTCGGGCAACGGCTCGACCTCGAACACGTCGAGTGCGGCGAAGCCGACGACCCCTGATTCCAGGGCATCAAGCAGCGCCGCCTCGTCGACGACCGTCCCTCGACCGACGTTGACCAGAGTCGCCCCCGGACGCAGCGCGGCGAGGAATCGCCGATCGACGAAGTGGTGGGTCGCATCCGTACCGGGAAGCGTGGTGACGACGGCGTCGACCTCGGAGAGCACCGAGGCGACGTCATCGGGGTGGACGGTTCGTGAGACTCCGGGTACTGACGCACCGCTGCGCGACGTGCCGATCACGGTCGCGCCCACGGCCGACAGTTTCTGGGCGACCGATGACCCGATGCCGCCGAGGCCGAGCACGAGCACGGTCTGCTCCGACACCTGCGACATCAGCCAGCGACCGCTCCATACCCGATCGTGCTGCTGCTGCACGAGGCGCGGCAGATGCTTCGCTCCGGCGAAGACGCCGAAGACTGCGAACTCGGCGAGCGCGTCACCATGCACGCCCGCCGACGTCGTGAAGACGACGCGGTCGAGTTCCTCTTCGCTGAGTGCGGCGGCCTTCACCTGGCCGCCACCACCGGCCGCCATCGTGTGCACCCAGCGCAGCGAGGGATTCATCCGGATGGTGCGCGCGAGTGCCGACGGGTCGACATCGGGGATGCCGTACAGCGCGTCGGCCGAGTCGACAAGCTGCTCGTACGCCGACTGCTGCGCAGGCGTCCGTCGGAACGACGGGTCACCGGAGAAGTCGGCCGGATGCCGCATCGGCGGCAGCAGCGTCTGATCGACGATCAGGTCGATGCGCGGCTCTCTCGTCGTGAGCAGCTCGCACAGTTCCGGCGCGAGAGGGGCGGCGACGACCACGCGGAGACGTGCCCTCATCGCAGCGCCTCCACAGCAGCGGCGATCTCGGCGACGGCGGCGTCGATCGTGTCGAGATCGGTGGCGAACGAGATCCGGAAGAAGGGCGAACGACCGTAGGCGGACCCCTGGATCACGGCGACGCCCGCGTGATCGAGCAGATACAGCGTCACGTCCTGGTCGTCCTCCAGCACCGTGCCGTCGACCGTGGTACGGCCGATCAGGCCTGCGCAGTCGACATAGAGGTAGAAGGCTACGACCGGGACGAGCGGCATCACCCCGTCGATGCCCTGGAGACCGGCGACGGCCGCATCGCGGCGGGCACGGGACACCGGCACGG
>NZ_JAGGPD010000198.1 GCF_018613995.1 Microbacterium sp. ISL-103
CGCGATGGAACTCACGCTGGTCACATCCGCGTTCTGCGGTGCCTGCTCCCGAACCCGAGCCGTCATGGCCGACGCGGGGCGCTACCTTCCCGACGCGACCGTCGCAGAGATCGACGTCGCTCGCGAACCGCAAGCCGCCGAGGCGCTCGACATCCGCGTCACGCCCACCGTCATCATCCGCGATGCGGGTGGCACGGAGGTCTTCCGAGCCGAAGGCGTGCCGACCGTTCCGCAGGTGCTCCAGGCGGCGGTCAGAGCGCTCCCTGCCTGAGCGCCCCGGCCGCTCTTGCGGATGTCCGACCCCCGGCGCAGAATGAGCGGCAGCGGGCCGACGACGGTTCCGCCCGACGAAGCCTGGGGGCAGTCATGGCCACTCTCAACCCGTATCTCTCGTTCCGCACCGAAGCGCGACAGGCGATGGAGTTCTATCAGGGCGTGCTCGGCGGTGATCTCGAGATCAACGTCTTCGGCGAGTTCCCCGACATGATCCAGAACCCGGATCAGAAAGACCTCGTGATGCACGCGCAGCTCACGACACCGGACGGGCTCGTGCTGATGGCGTCGGACACACCTGACGGCATCCCGTTCGAGCCGCCGCAGGGGTTCTCGGTCTCACTCAGCGGCAACACGCAGCAGAAGACCCAGCAGGTCTGGGATGCGCTGTCCGACGGCGCCGCGATCACGATGCCGCTCGACAGTCCGCCCTGGGGCGGGACGTTCGGGATGCTCGTCGACCGCTTCGGCGTGCCCTGGATGCTGCACGGCGACCCGGAATGAGGCCGAGCGCTGCGGGACGCCCCGAACTCGGCCGCCTCGATCTCAGCGCAGGGCGGGCGCTGCGATGAAGGCGCGAAGCTCGTGCTCGTCGTCGGCCATCTCGGTGGTGCGCTGAGGAGCGTCGAGCATCGCGCGCAGTTCTGACGGGTACTCGAGTTCGACCCCGATCGCGGCACGGATCGTCTCGGCGAACTTCTGCGGCTTGGCGGTCTCGAGCACCAGCATCGGCACCCCGGACTCGACGTACTCGCGGGCGACCTTGACGCCGTCCGCGGTGTGCGGGTCGATGATGTCGCCCGTGGCCTCGTAGACCGCCTTGATGGTCGCGAGGCGGTCGTCGTGGGTGGAGGTGCCGCTGACGATGCCGAACTCGTCGACGAAGCGCGCGAGGTCTGCGGTGAAGTCGAAGTGACCATGCGTGTCGAGGTCGTTCCATGCGCTCACCACCCGCGAGGCGTCACGGCCGACCAGCTCGAAGATGAAGCGCTCGAGGTTCGAGGCCTTCGAGATGTCCATCGAGGGGCTCGATGTGGCGAGCGTCTGCGCAGCGCTGCGCGGGCGATACACACCGGTGCGGAAGAACTCGTCGAGCACGTTGTTCTCGTTGGCGGCGAGCACGAGGCGACGGATCGGAAGACCCATCTGCTTCGCGAAGAATCCCGAAAGGATGTTGCCGAAGTTTCCGGACGGCACGGTGAACGACACCTCGGTCCACCCGCCGGCATCCGTCGCGCGCAGCCATGCCCAGAAGTAGTAGACGACCTGCGCGGTGATGCGGGCGAGGTTGATCGAGTTCACCGCGCCGAGGTTCTGAGCGCGCTTGAAGTCGAGGTCTCCGGCGAGCACCTTGACCAGGTTCTGGCAGTCGTCGAAGACGCCGTCGATCACGATGTTGTGGATGTTCTCGTCGTCGAGCGAGAACATCTGCGCCCGCTGGAAGGCGCTCATCCGCCCCTTCGGGGACAGCATGAAGACCGAGATCCGGTCTTTACCGCGAAGCGCATGCTCGGCTGCAGACCCCGTGTCGCCGGAGGTCGCTCCGAGGATGTTCAGAGTCGATCCCTTGCGCTCGAGCGCGTACTCGACCACCTGGCCCAGGAACTGCATGGCCATGTCCTTGAACGCCAGAGTCGGCCCCTCGGAGAGGCCCACCAGGGTGAGGTCGTCATCGATCGACCGCAGCGGCACGACCGCTTCGGGGAACGGGTCGTATGCCGCGGCGGTCATCCGTGCGAGGTCTGCGCGGGGGATGTCGGTGGCGAAGAGTCCGAGCACCTCGGTGGCGAGCTGCGGATAGGTCAGCGCGCGCCAGCGCTCGAGCGTCTCGCCGTCGACCGTGGGCATCGTCTCGGGCACGGCCAGTCCGCCGTCGGGGGCGAGCCCTTCGAGCAGCGTCTCGCAGTACGGCAGCGGCTGCATGCCGCCTCGGGTCGAGATGTACTGCACGGGAGCTCCTCGGTTCGGAATCGGCGCGGGGCTTCCATTGTCGCAGATGGCGGCGTGCGGATTTCACGCGCTGCCCGTCGATGTCGGCAGAGCGCCTTCGACGACCGGAGGCCATGGTATTCCGCCCACGGTT
>NZ_JAGGPD010000006.1 GCF_018613995.1 Microbacterium sp. ISL-103
CGATCACCGCTGCCGAGACGCTGAACGCCGACGTCGAGAAGTCCGGTCTGGATCTCGGCGCTGAACCCGCAATGGTCGAGACGGACGAGCTCGCGGCTGACATCCAGCGGTTGGGCGGAGATCGCCTCGAGATGCCCGCGCTGCTCGTCGCGGGAACCGCGGTCGAGACGATCACCGGCACCGACGACGTCATCGCCGACACCGCCGCCCTGCAGAAGGCGTTCACCGCCGCGCAGGAGAAGAAGGCCGCCGACGACGCGGCGAAGAAGGCCGCCGAGCAGGCCGCGGCGGAGGCTGCGGCTCTGGCTCAGGCGAACACCGTGGACGGAGCCAAGGCCACCGCTCGCGAGATGGCGGCCAGCACCTACGGATGGGGCGACGACCAGTTCTCCTGCCTCGATTCGCTCTGGACCAAGGAGTCCGGCTGGAACTACCAGGCCTACAACGCCTCGGGCGGAGCCACAGGCATCCCGCAGGCTCTCCCGGGCAGCAAGATGGCGTCGGCGGGGAGCGACTGGCAGACCAACGCCGCGACCCAGATCAAGTGGGGACTCGGCTACATCTCGAACGTCTACGGCGCACCGTGCAGCGCGTGGTCGCATTCGCAGTCGGTCAACTGGTACTGAGCCGCTCGGCGAGACCCGCTGCTTCCGACGAGACCCACCCCCGCATCCGCCGCGGGAGGTGGGTCTCGTCGTTGCGGGTTCCGTCGGCTTCTTCGGCGGCAGAGCGCGCCACGAATGCCTCTATGCATCACCAGGCGTTTCCCACTACGGTGAGCCGTGACGGCTGGGGGGTCGTGGATCCTGAGGAGGACCGATGGACGTCGAGGCGCTGTCCGGCATCCCGCAGCAGGTGTCGACGGGGGCGCTCCCCGCGTGGGAGAGCGTCGAGGAGCTGGTCCGCGAGGCCCACCGGCGCTACACGGACGACCGCAGCGGAACCGTCGCGGATTACATCCCCGTGCTCGCCGAGGTCGATCCCGAGCTGTTCGGCCTCGCGGTCATCGAGGTCGACGGCGGTACGCACGATGCGGGCGACGCACTGCATCCGTTCTCGATCCAGTCGATCTCGAAGATGTTCGTCTACGCCTTGGCGATCCAGGAGCACGGCCACCAGCGGGTGCGCGACATCGTCGGCGTGAACAACACCGGGCTCGCCTTCAATTCGCTCATGGCGCTCGAGCGCAACGCCGGGCATCCGATGAACCCGATGGTCAATGCCGGTGCGATCGCGACGACGGCGCTCGTGCCCGGCGCGACGGCCGTCGAGCAGTGGGAGCGCATCAGGGAGGGGCTGTCGGCATTCGCCGGGCGCGCGCTGAGCCTGGACGGGGTCGTCTACGCCTCCGAGGCCGCTACGAATGAGCGCAATCGGGCGATGGGGTGGTTGCTTCGCAGCTACGGGCGGATGTCGGGCGACCCCGATGAGATCGTCGACGTCTACACCCGTCAGTGCGCCCTCAGCGTCACGGCCCACGATCTCGCCGTGATGGGGGCGACCCTCGCAGACGGCGGGGTGAACCCGGTGACGGGCCAGCGCGTGGTCTCCGCCGACGTCTGCCGCGACACCCTCGCGGTCGTCGCGTCGACAGGGCTGTACGAGCGCTCGGGAGAGTGGCTGTTCGAGATCGGCCTGCCCGCGAAGTCAGGTGTGGCCGGCGGCATCGTCGCCGTCTCACCGGGCAAGGGCGCGGTGGCCGGATTCTCTCCCCGCCTGGACTCGGCAGGGAACTCCGTGCGCTCGCAGCTCGCGATCGGGCATCTCTCCCGCGCGCTCGGCCTGAATCTGTTCGCATCGGCTCCCGCGGCGACCGTCCGCACGAACGCCTGACCTTCCCTTCATACGCGCAGAGGACACCTCATGACTCACACCGCACCGGCATCCACCAAGACATCCTGGATGCCACTCGTCAGCCTGTTCCTCGCCCAGGTGCTGATGTCGTTCAACGTCGCGGCCCTGCCGATCTCGCTGGGCGGCATGGTGAGCGAGTTCGGAGTGCCGCCCACGGTCGCGAGCACGACGATCGTGATGTACGGACTCGCTGTCGCAGCGCTGGTCATGACCGGCGCGAAACTCGGGCAGCGCGTCGGATGGGTGCTCATCTTCCGTGTCGTGATCGGCCTCTTCGCCGCATCCTCCGTGCTGATGATCGTGTCGCCGACCGTGGGCTGGGCGATCGCAGGTCAGGCGGTCGCGGGGGCTGCGGCGGCGATCATCGTCCCGTCCATCGTCGCTCTGATCGCCGAGAACTATCGCGGTCCGCAGCAGGCGACGGCGATCGGGGCGATCGGCTCTGCTCGGGCCATCTCGGGAGTGACCGCCTTCCTCATCGGAGGCACCCTGGGCACCCTGGTCGGATGGCGCCCGATGTTCTTCATCGTGTTCGGCATCGCAGTGGTGGTCTTCGCCTTCAGCTTCACGCTGCGCGGCGACCGGGGGGATGCGTCGATCCGCATCGACCTGGTCGCATCGCTGCTCATCGGTGCGGCGATCGTGCTTCTCACGCTCGGGTTCAACAACCTGAACGGGTGGGGCGCGGTGGCCGCCACCGAGGCCGCGCCGTTCAACATCCTCGGACTCTCGCCCGCGCCCGCGTTCATCGTGGTGGGCATAGTGCTCGGCCAGTGCTTCTTCGTCTGGACCCGCAGGCGCATGGCTGAGGGAAAGGTGCCGTTGATCGACCTCAGCGTCCTGAACTCCTCGAAGGAGCGCGCCGCTGTCTACGCGATGTTCATCGTCGTGGCCCTCGAGGCGTGCGTGAACTTCACGATCCCGCTCTACATCCAGATCGTGCAGGGGCGGACGCCGTTCGACACGTCGCTCGCGATGATGCCGTTCAACCTCACCGTCTTCATCACGGCGACTCTTGTGGTGCGCTTCTACAAGACATATCCGCCGCGTGTGATCGGCGTCTTCGGGTTCATCCTCACCACGGTCGCGCTGGTCTGGTTGTCGTTCGTGGTGAACAACAACTGGGAGACACTGCCCACGATCCTCGGGCTGGTGGTCTTCGGCATCGGGCAGGGCGCGCTCGTGACCCTGGTGTTCAACGTGCTGGTGACCGCCGCGCCGGCCGAGCTGGCGGGAGACGTGGGCTCGCTCCGGGGCACCACTCAGAACCTCGCCTCTGCGGTGGGAACAGCGCTGGCGGGGGCGCTCCTGGTTTCCCTGCTGGGTCTGAGCATCGGCCGCGCCGTGGTCGAGCATCCCGAACTGCCACCGGAGCTCGTGGCGCAGGTCGACATGGACGATGTGAACTTCGTCAGCAACGACGACCTCCGCGCGGCCCTCGCGCAGACCGATGCCACACCTGAGCAGATCGATGCGGCGGTGGCTGTCAACGAGGAATCGCGACTGGGGACACTGCGTCTCGGACTCCTGCTGCTGGCTGGACTGAGCGCGGTGGCGATCCTGCCCGCGTCCCGACTGCCGAAGTACAAGCCCGACGAGATCCCCGACCCGTCACCCGCGACGGCGGAGGATTGACTCAGCGCAGCTCCGAGATGAGCACGGCGCTCGTGCCGGCCACGGTCGCCTCGAAGACGTGTGGCTCATCTCCGGCGTACGACAGGTAGTCGCCGGGGTTGAGCAGCACCGGCTCGTCGACGGGGCCTGTGCGCGCCTGTCCGGCGATGAGGATCACATGTTCCGTCGTGCCGGCGTGATGGGGGTCTGACCGCCGCGGGTCTCCGGGCTCCGCCTGGATCAGGTAGACATCTCGGCGCGCCCCCGGCGGGCTCGCCGAGAGCAGAGTCGCGCTGTAGGCGGCCGCAGCGGACGGCACGCCGGCGAGATCGTCGGCGCGGATGAGGGTGGGAGCGTTCGACTGCTGATCGACGAGCACGGCGAAGGGGACCCCGAGCGCGACGCCGAGAGCCCAGAGCGTCTCGACACTGGGGTTGCCCGACCCGGACTCGAGCTGCGAGACGGTCGCCTTGGAGATTCCCGCCTGTCTGGCCAGCTCAGAGACCGACAGTCCTGTCGACTCGCGCTCTCGGCGAAGGGTGCGGGCGATGCGACTGCGAAGATCCTCCATGTGTTCATCATGTCAAACGATCGTTCGCTTGACTATCCATCGAACCGTGTTCAGAATGATGATCATGTGTTCAGTGCAGCGAACGGGTGTGCGATGAGCGCCGAGCGCGAGATCTGGCGCGAAGCGCTGGGGGTCGTGCTCGCCACGAGCGCCTACGGTGTCTCGTTCGGCGCCCTCGCCGTGGCATCCGGACTCGACGTCTGGCAGGCCTGCGTGCTCAGCCTGCTGATGTTCACGGGCGGATCGCAGTTCGCGTTCGTCGGCGTCTTCGCAGCCGGGGGACTGGCGGCCCTTCCGTCTGCGATCGCATCGGCGGCGCTCTTGGGTGTGCGCAATGTGGCGTACGGGATGCGCATGTCGCCTGTCGTCGGCACGACGCGCGCTCGCCGGGTCGCGGCCGCTCACTTCACGATCGACGAGTCGACGGCCGTGGCGATCTCGCAGAGCGATCCGCGCCTTCGCCGGGTCGGCTTCTGGGTCACCGGCATCGGCATCTTCATCGGGTGGAACATCACGACCCTGATCGGGGCGCTGGTCGGCGACGTGCTCGGAGATCCGAGGACCTGGGGGCTGGATGCCGCGGCGGCAGCGGCCTTCCTCGCGCTTCTCTGGCCCCGGCTCAAAGAGCGGCAGGCGATCGTCGTCGGCATCGCCGCGGCCGTCGTGGCCGCCGCGCTCACGCCGTTCATCATGCCCGGTCTGCCGGTGCTGGTCGCCGCAGTCGTCGCGATCATCGTCGGCTGGTTCAACTGGCTCGGTCGAGATACGACGGCACCATCAGCCGACCGGGAGGTGGGCCCGTGAGCGTCTGGAGCGCCATCCTGCTCGCCGCCGTGATCTGCCTCGCACTCAAGGCGGTCGGCTACCTCGTGCCGCCCAAGGTGCTCGAGGCGCCGCGGCCCGCCCGCATCTCAGACCTGCTGACGGTGGCCCTGCTCGCAGCGCTCGTGGCCGTGCAGACCCTCGGAGCGGGGCAGTCCGTCATCGTCGACGCCCGCGTGCCCGCTCTCCTCGTCGCAGCAGGTCTGCTCTGGATGAGGCAGTCATTCCTGGTGGTCGTCGTCGCGGCAGCCGTGGTGGCCGCGCTTCTGCGGCTCTTCGGACTCGCCGTGTGAGCGGGGAACGACGAGACCGCGCGTAGGATCGACTCGTGCGTATCGGATGGATCTCCCGGGTGCTTTCGTGGGTCGCCGCGGCTCTGGTCGGCGGCGTCTTCGGCGTCGCCGGCACCATCGGCCACAGCCTGATGTGGGGCCCGGTGCCGGTCGGGCTCATCGTCGGCGCCGTCGCCTGCGGGTCGATCCTCGTGGCGATCCGAGCACTCACCCACGATCGCGGCGCCACGCTCGCTGCAGGCCTCGGCATGATCGGCATGCTGGTTCTCATCTCGGGGGAGGGGCCCGGCGGCTCCATCGTCGTCGAAGACACGCTGAGCGGGCGCATCTGGATCTACCTCGTCGCGGGCCTCGTGCTGCTCGCCGTCGCCTGGCCCAGGTTCTCGCGGCTTCCGGTGCGCACGGACGCCTCCCCGGTGTCTGCGGCGCCGCCCGCGCCGCTGATCACCGAAGTCCCGACTTCGCCCCGCGAGCCCTCCCTGGGCGATCGGACAGGCCACGAGTCGTAGACTGAGGGGGTGACGTATGTGATCGCCCTTCCGTGCGTCGATGTCAAGGATCGCGCCTGCATCGACGAGTGCCCCGTTGACTGTATCTACGAGGGCGAACGTTCGCTGTACATCCACCCCGACGAATGCGTCGACTGCGGTGCCTGCGAACCGGTGTGCCCCGTCGAGGCGATCTAC
>NZ_JAGGPD010000199.1 GCF_018613995.1 Microbacterium sp. ISL-103
GTGTGCCTCGTTCTCCGCACCTTCGGGTGAGGAGAACGAGGCACACGCTGCAAGGAGCGATACCAGCATGGCGGTCACAGCCAGTGATGCGACCACGGACGCGGCCGACATTGGCTCGCGGGAGTACCTCAAGGCGATCAGACCTCGCACCAATAGCTCTTGTTGGAACCCTCCAACGTGTACCGGTCGTAGTGGTATCCCGCAGATGTCGTGTAATTACCCCCCTCCCACTTCGTGTAGGTCACAGAGCCCGAACCACCCACTTTTTCGTGCCGGTGACTGTTCGGCTGACTGGCGTTCGGAGCGGTATAGGAGAAGGTCGTGAGGAACTTGACCGATCCGCAGTTCACTGTCCCGTCCGCGGCAGATGCCGCTGAACCGCCCGTCAGCAAGCCGACCCCCAGCGCAAGCACTCCGATGCTGCCGATCACGAACTGCCGAACCTTGCTCTTCATCGATTCATCCATGACGCCTCCTTGTGTCGTATTCGGAGGACGCAAAGTACCAACATCAATGGATGCCGCGAATATATCGATCCGTCACCTGTGGATAACCGATCAGCAGGTTCTCGCCGCACTACTTTGTCAGGTACGAGCACCAGAGGAGAACACGATGATGGCACGCCTTGCGCGCCCCACACGCGGCACTCTGGGTGCGATCGTGTTCGCGCTGGCCCTCGGTGCGGCCACGACCTGGGCGGCCATGACAGTCTTACGTCCGCCGGAGGACCCTTCTCTCTCCGCGCCGTTCACATACGTCGCTGCAGCGGAAGGCACTGTGCGCGCGGACATCATGTTGAACGCGTTGGCGGAGTGGCAGCCTGTGCCGGTCGGAGTGAACCGTGCCCAAGGCGTGGTGACCACCATTGCCGTCGCGCCGGGCGATGAGGTCGCACAGGGTTCGCTCCTCTATTCAGTCGGCATGCGCCCGGTCGTCGTGGCCCAGGGAATGGTTCCTGCGTTCCGCCCGATCGGCGAGGGCGACGAGGGATCCGATGTCGCGCAGCTGCAGCAGTTGCTCGCCGACCTCGGTTTCTACGGCGGAGAGGTAGACGGTGAAGCGGGACCGGCAACGGCCGCCGCGATCAAGTCATGGCAGATGACGCTCGAAGTGAAGCAGACAGGGCGAGTGGCCATGGGCGACCTGATATTCGTGCCTGAGCTCCCGACGAGAATCACGCTCGACGCTGACGAGGTGTTCCGCGGTGCGACGCTCACCGGCGGCGAGTCGGTGCTGCGCGGCCTCCCTGCATCGCCGGTGTTCACCGTGCCCGTGACGGAAGCGCAAGCAGCGATGATTCCATCTGGCACTCGGGTGGAGATCACTAGCCCGAGCGGAGACATCTGGGATGCCGTCGCGACAGATCAGGTTCGGGACTCGGAATTGCAGACGGTGGCCGTGGGGCTGACGGGCGCACACGGCCCCGTCCTGTGCGATGACGCATGCGGGCAGGTACCGGTGACCGGTGTTTCGCGTCTGTCATCACAGATCGTCACGGTGGAGCCGGTCACCGGCCTCGTGATACCGTCTGCCGCTTTGATCACTGCCGCCGACGGCCAGACCGCGGTCGTCGACGAAGATGGCGAACGCGTTCCCGTCACGGTGGTCACGTCCGCGCGAGGAAGGTCGAGCATCGAAGGAGTGGCAGCAGGGGCCCGGCTTCGAGTGCCGGCAGGCGAGACAGGACCCTCAGAATGACCGCTACCCCGCCCCCGCCCTCGCAACCTCTACGGCGCCGCGCTGATGTTGTCAGCACGTGACGTGGTGTTCGAATACCTGCCGGGCTCGCGTGTACTCGACGGCTGGTCGGCGGACTTTCCCGCAGGTGCGATGACGGCTCTCACTGGATCGTCCGGGCGCGGAAAGTCGACGCTGCTCTACCTGCTGGGGCTCATGCTCCGTCCCACAGACGGCGAGATCGCCGTGTGTGGGACTTCCACGTCATCTCTGCGTGACACCGCTCGCGCCAGATTGAGAGCATCGACGTTCGGGTTCGTCTTCCAAGACGCTGCGCTCGACGAAACCCGCACAGTGTTCGACAACGTCGCTGAGACCGCTCTCTATCGCGGCCAGTCTCGGAGCTCGGTAGCGAACCGAGTACTCGCGCTGCTGGACGAGTTCGGAGTCGACGTACCTGCCGATCGGAAGCCGGGCCAGGTCTCCGGCGGACAGGCCCAGCGGATCGCACTGTGCCGTGCGCTCCTGCACCACCCTCGGATACTTCTCGCAGACGAGCCGACCGGCAACCTCGACCCCGCAACCAGGGATCTCGTCATAGGCGCGCTGCGTGCGCATGCAAGCGCAGGCTCCGCCGTGATCGTCGTCACGCACGCCCCCGAAGTGGCCAAGGCATGCGACCGGGAGATCGGCCTATGATCCGCCCAGTACTGCGCGAAGCCTGCGCATCGGCCCGGTCGCAACCTGTGGCGTCGATGGTCACCGTGCTCATGGTCGCAGGAATGATCCTCGCAGTCATGCTCACCACGGGTCGCACAGTTGCCGCCGAGCACCAGGTGCTGGGCACCATCGACGCTGCTGGCACGCGATCCGTTCTGATACGTGCCGAGGACAGCGCAGGAGTGACTGCCGACGTGCTCGAGCGGATTCGCGGCATCACCGGCATCGAGTGGGCTGGCGCATTTTCGTCTGCAGTGGACGCCACGAACGGTGCCGTCCTGGACGGGACCCGAGTGCCGGTCCGATATGCGTACGGCGATCAGCTCGCCGGTCTCGGCATGCCCGAAGGTTCGCCTTTGTCTGGCGAGCTGGCCTACGCATCGGCGACCGCGCTGGAACAGTTCGGACTCCCCGACATCGCTGGGTCGATCACGCTCACCACCGGCGCCTCTTACGCTGTCGCCGGCAGGATCACGACGCCCGACTATCTGGCAGCATTCGAGCCGCTCGTCCTCATCCCGCAGCCGGAGGCCGATGGCTCTGAACGCATCAACGTCCTCGTCGTCATCGCGGAACGACCCGATCTCGTTGCCCCTGTCAGCGCGGCCGTCTCCTCGGTCCTCGCCGCGGACGATCCGAGCAAGGTGACCGTGCAGACCAGCGAGGCCCTGGCCCACCTTCGCTCGCTCATCCGAGGTCAGCTCGGCACGTTCTCGAGGGGGCTCGTTCTCGCACTGCTCTCCATAACCGGAGCGCTCGTCGCGGTCCTGCTCTACAGTCTCGTCATGATGCGCCGCAGAGACTTCGGACGCCGTCGCGCCCTAGGTGCAAGTCGCGGGCTGATCATCGGTCTGCTTCTCATGCAGACGGGCGTCCTCGCCCTCACCGGGATCGCACTCGGGACGATCACCGCAACAGCGGTCTCCATCGCCTCTCGCAGCCCTGTTCCGGGCATCTCCTTCACTTTCTCGCTCGCGCTTCTCGCGCTCACGACCACGCTCGCGTCTGCGTTCATTCCCGCAGTTGTCGCCAGCCGACGTGATCCCATCCGCGAACTACGGGTGCCCTGAGGAGAGGGCAGCATCGCTCGGCGCGGCCGACGGTAGATGCTCTGGCCCGCGACAGTTCTTGAGCCGGGGGTATGCGGTGCTGCAGCCGCGCACTGGCCGGATACGCAAAAACCCCCGGGAATCCCGGGGGTTTTCATTCTGTAGCAGGAGCGGGGCTTGAACCCGCCACCTCACGATTATGAGTCGTGCGCTCTGAC
>NZ_JAGGPD010000200.1 GCF_018613995.1 Microbacterium sp. ISL-103
CGACGAGCTCGCTGCGGCGTCTGTCGCTCCACGCGGCGACGCCGCCGACCTGACGCAGAGTGCCATCCGAGGCGAACAGCCCCACGAGCAGCGAGCCGACGCCTGATCCGGACTTGTGGATGCGGTACCCGAGGGCGACGACGTCGGCGGTGCGCGCGTGCTTGATCTTCGTGAGCGTGCGCTTTCCGGGTGCATACGGCTGGTCGAGCGGCTTCGCCACCACCCCGTCGAGCCCCGCGCCTTCGAACTCGGCGAGCCAGCGCACGGCGGCGGCGCGGTCACGGGTGGGCCGCGTGATGTGCAGCGGATGCTCGACCCCGGCCATCAGCGTCTCGAGGCGCGCGCGCCGCTCAGAGAACGGAGTGCCCAGCAGATCGTCGTCGCCGTCGGCCAGCAGGTCGAAGGCGACGAACATGGCCGGGGTCTCGACGGAGAGCTTCGAGACCCGCGATGCTGCCGGATGGATGCGCTGGCTGAGTGCCTCCCAGTCCAGTCGCTGAGCACCCTCCGGGCCGGTCGCGACGACGATCTCGCCGTCGAGCAGGCACGGGCCGGGGAGGAGCCGGGGGATCGCGTCGACGAGCTCGGGGAAGTAGCGGGTCAGCGGCTTGGCGCCGCGGGATCCGATCTCGACGCTCTCGCCGTCCCAGGCGATGAGCCCGCGGAATCCGTCCCATTTGGGTTCGAACAGCAGTCCGCCGGGGGCCTTCTCAGGATCGGGAACGGCTGCTGCCGCCTTCGCCAGCATGGGAGACGGGATGTCGTAGCGCATGCCTCCATCCTGGCCGCGGTTCCGCGAGGGCAGAAGGGCAAGTTCGTGCGGGCGTCAGGCGAAGAGGTCGTCGAGCGAGACGCGGGTGCCTGCATCCTTCAGTGCGGTGCGGGCGGCGTGCCATCCGGCCATGCCGTTCACTCCGGGCCCGGGTGGCGTCGATGCCGAGGCGAGATAGACGCCGTGCATCGGTGTGCGCCATGGCGCGGTGCCCAGCACCGGGCGGCGGATCGCCTGCGGGATGGTGAAGGCTCCGCCGAGGATGTCGCCGCCGATCTCGGACGGATTGACGGCCTCACGCGACGAGGCCGGCACGGAGTGATGGGCGAGGATGAGGTCGCGGAATCCGGGCGCGAAGCGCTCGACCTGGCGGGTGATGAGCTCGGTGGCGTCGAGGTCGGAGTTCTGAGGCACGTGGATGTAGGCCCAGAACACGGCCTTGCCCTCGGGTGCCCGGCTCGGGTCGAACACCGACGGCTGCACGGTCAGGGCATACGGGCGATCGCTGATGCGACCGCGGGCGACGGCATTCTCGCTCTCCCAGATCTCTGCGGTCGATCCGCCGATGTGCACGGTGGGCGACTGCGCCACCTCCGGGTGGCTCCAGGGGATGGGCCCGTCGAGGGCGAAATCGACCTTGGCCGCCGCCGGTCCGTATCGGTATCCGCGAATCGCCCTGGCATAGCGCTGCGGGATGTCGGGGTGCGTGAGCGCGAGTCGCGGCGACGTGTTCAGCATCAGCAGGTCGCCCCGAGCGGGGTCGCCCCAGTCGAGCGCACCCAGGTCTGTGATGTGAGTGCCGGATTCGACGGTTCCCCCGTGCGCCTCGATGTCGGCGACCATGCTGTCGGCGATGCGCTGTGCTCCGCCGCGTGGGTACATCCAGCCGCCGGCGTGCGCCTGGGCCGCGAGCAGCAGGCCCGCCGCCGCGCCGGCGAGCGACGGCATCGGGGTGTTGGCATGCGCGAGCACGCCCGCCATGAGACCTGCGGCCTCGTCGGTGCGGAACGAGCGCCGGGCGAGCGGGGTTCCCTGGTCGAGCATGCGCAGGGCGAAGCGCAGCGCGGTGAGGGGATCGCGGGGGATGCGCAGCATCTGGTTGCCGGTGAAGTCGACGACGCCCTCGACGTGGGAGCTGAGGGGCCGCAGCAGCGCGAGCCAGGCGCGTTCGTCGACCCCGAGACCCGCCGCGGTGCGCTCGATGTCGCGCCACGCGATCCCTGCTCTGCCGCCGTCGAGAGGGTGCGCGTACGAGATCTCGGGATCGATCCACTCGACCCGGTCGGCAAGCCCGAATGCCTGGAAGAACGGCGATGACAGCGCGGCCGGATGCACGGCGGCGCACACGTCGTGACGGAAGCCGGGGAGGGTGTTCTCGGTGGTGCGGATGCCCCCGCCGATCGTGTCGGACGCCTCGAGCACCCTCACCTCGTAGCCGGCGCGGGCGAGTGCCACCGCCGCGGCCAGGCCGTTCGGTCCGGAGCCGATGATCGTCGCACGAGCCATTGGGCAAGTCTTCCACGTCTGGGCGTGAGATCCTTGAAGAGATGAATGAAGTTCAGGGCCCGACCCCCACAGGCACCTCCCGTCCGTACCGAACCCTCGCGGAGGCGCTTCGAGCGCACCGCATCGCCGAAGAGAACCACGAGTTCATCTCCGCCATCACGGATGCCGTCGGCATCTCGTCCTACATCGACCGAGGCCGCTACATCGAGGCGATCCGCCGCGGAGGCGGTGCGCCCCTGCACATCGGCAAGACCTACACCAACGGCTTCGCGGAAGACGAGGCGGTCGTGATCGGCTCGACGACCCTGCGCCTGCGGCCGAGCGAGGGCCGCGCGGGGTACTTCTTCGTGACGCACCCGAGCGAGTTCCGACCCCTCGCGCCCGTGAAGGCGAAGCGGTCGACGACCCCTCGGGTCGCGGCCGCGCCGAAAGCGCCGCGCGCGACGAAGACGGTGGAGCGCGACTACGGCGTGTGCGACGTCTGCTTCATGGTGAAGACGCCTTCCGGCGGCTGCGGCTGCGACTAGGCCGCGCTCGCCGCGTTCAGGCGAAGGCGCTCATCCCCGTGATGTCGCGCCCCAGCAGCAGCGCCTGCACGCTCTCGGTGCCCTCGTAGGTGTGGATCGCCTCGATGTCGGCCATGTGCTGCATCACGCCGTTCTCGAGCAGGATCCCGTTGCCGCCCAGCAGGTCGCGGGCGATCGAGGCGACCCTGCGTGCGGCGCGGGTGTTGTGGAACTTCGCCAGCGACGCCTGCGTCGGGCGCAGCTCGCCCGCGGTCTCGAGGTCGGCCAGGCGTCGGCAGTAGAGCTGCATCGCGGTGAGGGCCTCGAGCATGTGCGTGAGTCGGTCCTGCACCATCTGGAACTTCGCGAGCGGCTTGCCGAACTGGATGCGCGTCTTCGAGTACGCCAGTGCCGCCTCGTAGCAGGCGGTCGCGTGACCGAGAGCCGACCACGCGACCCCCGACCGAGTGGCGTACAGCACGACCGATGCGTCTTTGAAGCTCTTCGTCCCCGGGAGCACGGCGTCGAGCGGCACGCGAACGTCGTCGAGCACGATGTGCGCCTGGTGGATGGCGCGCAGCGACGCCTTGCCGCGGATCGCCGTTCCGATGTATCCCGGTGCGCTCTGCCCGACGAGGAAGCAGCCCACGGCACCGTGCCCGGGCGCCGT
>NZ_JAGGPD010000201.1 GCF_018613995.1 Microbacterium sp. ISL-103
CACTCGTCGATTCGCGGCTCACGACGCCCCGCGCGATCGCGACCGCGGTGCGGGCTCTGCGAGACGACGCGCCGGCTCTCGTGTCGGCATCCGCCGGCGGCTACTACGGCTCGGCCCCGGGAGAGACGCTCACCGAGGACTCTCTCGCCGGCGACACGTTCCTCGCGCAGCTGTGCGTGCGGTGGGAGCAGGAGGCGCTGCGCGCCGGCGACGACACGCGCGTGGCGCTGTTGCGCACCGCGCCGATCATCCATCGCCGAGGCGTGCTGAAGCCGCTGATCCAGCTGACCAGGTTCGGCGTGTCAGGTCCGATCGGGCCCGGGACCCAGGTCTGGCCGTGGATCTCGCTCGACGACGAGGTGCGCGGCATCCGGCACGTGATCGATGCGCAGCTCACCGGCCCGGTCAACTTCACCGGGCCGACGCCCGCCTCGGCGAATGACATCGGCAGGGCTCTGGCCGCGAAGATGCACCGGCCGTTCTGGCTTCCTGCGCCCTCCTTCGCCCTGCGTCTCGCTCTGAGCGCCCCCGCCGCGGATTCGCTGCTCCTGTCGGATGCCGACGTCAGGCCGACCGTGCGCGAAGGCTCGGGTTTCGAGTTCAGGCACACCACCGCGCAGCAGGCGGTCGACGCGGCGCTGTGACCGCACCGCGTCGACCTGAGCGTCTCAGCGTCCGTGCGGGTCGAGTCTGTTGAGCGTCGACACGACCTCCGCATAGTCGCCCCTGGCCTCGCCGTATCGCAGGAACTTGACATTCTCGACCTGGATCTCGGTCGCCTCCGGCTGTGACTCGATGAGTCCGATCACCTCGTCGATGAACTCGTCGAGCGGCATCGCGAAGTCGCTGGTCTCCTGTCCGGGCATCAGAGCGGTGCGCACCGCCGGCGGCTCGAGTTCGAGCACCTTAACGCCGGTGCCTGCGAGCTGCAGCCGCAGCGACTCGCTCAGCATGTGGATCGCCGCCTTCGTGGCGTGGTACGTCGGGGTCGCTCGCAGCGGCGCGAAGGCGAGTCCCGACGAGACCGTCATGATCGTCGCGGCTGCCCGGGTGCGCAGGTGCTCGATGAACGCCGCGATCAGTCGGATCGGACCCAGCAGGTTGGTGGTGACCGTGTCCTCTGCGGTGGCGAGGAAGCCGTCGGGGTGGGTCCAGTCCTCGACGCGCATGATCCCGGCCATCGTGATGACAACGTTCAGGTCGGGGTGCTCGGCGATCACCTCCGCGGCGGCCGTGCGGATGCTCTCGGCATCCGTCGTGTCGATGCGCACGGCAGTGATCTCGGGGTTCTCCGACGCGATCCGCTGCAGGATCTCCTCTCGGCGTCCGCCGACGATCACCGTGTTGCCGCGGGCGGCGAGCTGCTGCGCGAGGGCGAGACCGATCCCGCTCGTCGCCCCGGGGATGAAGATGGTGTTTCCGCTGATGTCCATGCGTTCACTCTGCGACGGTGCTCAGGTGTGTGCCAGAGAGCACACATCCAGGGATCCGCGATCCCTGGATGCGCTCGGTCGGTCGCGAGATACTGCAGAGGTGGACAGAGAAGCACTGGCGGAATTCCTCGTGCGGCGCCGAGAGCAGCTGACGCCGTCCGACGTGGGTCTGAGCACCGGCGCCCGGCGGCGCACTCCGGGACTTCGGCGAGAAGAGGTCGCGCAGCTCGCGGCGATGTCGACCGACTACTACGCGCGTCTCGAGCAGCAGCGCGGGCCGCAGCCGAGCGTGCAGATCCTCGCCTCGCTCGCGCGGGCGCTGCGACTCACTCCCGACGAACGCGACTACCTGCATCGGGTCTGCGGGCACGCAGCGCCCGACCGCACCGTGTTCACCGACTACGTGCACCCGCGCATGCTCCGGGTGCTCGACCGTCTCGACGACACCCCGGCGTTCGTGGTCTCGGTCCCCGACGAGGTGCGCGTGCAGAAC
>NZ_JAGGPD010000202.1 GCF_018613995.1 Microbacterium sp. ISL-103
CTCGCCGTCGTCGGCACGGCGACGGGCGGCGTCGTGGCCTCGGGCGTGGTGCGCGCCGCACTCGTGCTGCCTCCCGCATCGCTGTCGGTCGAGCTCGCGATGTCGAGGGTCGGCGAGCAGACCGCGCTGTTCGCCGGAGCCGACGACGTGACCCTGGGAGTCGCCGACACCGCCACGTTCGGCGTGGGTGACTGGGCGAGCGTGTTCGCGACCGCGACCAACACCGCGGCCTACGACGGCAAGACGGTGACGCTGACCGGTTTCGTGACCCCCACGGATGCCGACGGCGTGAACCTCACGCGGCTCGTCATCACGCACTGCGTGATCGATGCGCAGCCGGCGACCCTGCCGGTGACGATCGATGCCGGAGAGTTCGACACCGGCCAGTGGGTCGAGGTCGAGGGCACGGTCAAGGCGGATGCCGACGGGTCGCTGCACGTCGACCCGACCACGGTGACCGCGATCGACGAGCCGCAGGACCCGTATGAGTACTGACGACGAGCGCCCCGACGAGCCGGCGGTGCCGCGCACCCGTGCAGAGCTGCGGGCGGCGCGTGAGGCAGAGGCGGCTGCGGCTGCGGAGGCGACGCCGGGTACGGATGCGGACACGGTCGACGGTACGCCGCCCGAGCCCGTCGTCGAGCCCGCGCCGGTCGAGCCCGCTCCCGTCACTCCTTCCCCGGCCGACGATGAGACGCCCGAGCCGGCGATCACGAAGCCGCCGCCCGAGCCCGAGTACACGCCGAAGGCGAAGAAGAGGCCGACCGCGCCCCGCGACCGCCGCTTCCTGTTGGCGCTCGGTGCCGTGCTCGGCATCCTGGTGCTGGTGGGAGCCGGGCTCGGTGTGGTCAGCCTGACCCAGGGCCCGCGCATCACCGAGGTCCAGGTCAACCCCGCCGAGGCGATCGAGGCCTCGGGAAGCCGCGTCATCCTCACGGCCAACCAGTCGCTGGCCGCGATCGACGAGTCGCAGGTCACGGTCGAACCGGCCGTGCCGTTCACCCTCGATGCCGCGGGTCGGGGCGTCGGCATCCGCTTCACCGTGCCGCTCGACGACGACACCGAGTACACCGTGAAGGTCGCCGACGCGGTGGGCGCCGGTGGGGGCCCGAGCGCCACCCTCTCGACGACCTTCTCGACGCCGTCGTCGACGATCTTCCTGCTGCGTCGCGACGTCGACGGCGAAGACAAGATCTTCCGCACCGACCTGTCGGGTGAGAAGGCCGAACCCGTGTTCGCGGCCGACAAGATCAACGACTTCCGGGCGACCTCGTCGCAGCTCGTCGTCTCGGTCGACGAGGATGAGGGCTCGAAGCTCCTCGTGATGAACCGCGACGGGAAGGAGCCCCGCGAGCTGAAGCTCCCCGGCGTCGGCTCCGTCGGCGCCATCCAGGTCTCCGAACGCGGGGGACTCGTCGGGTACAGCTACTCCGACAAGAAGCTCAGCGACACCGAGGGCCGCGCCAGCGTGCTGGTGACCCAATCTCTGAGCGGCGACGACGAACCCGTCGTGACCGAGGTGGGCGACAAAGAGGCGAACGTCTTCGTGTGGCAGTTCGTGCCCGACAGTGCGGCGGTGCTGTTCATCGACTTCGACGGCGCGCTGTCGCTCATCGACCGCTCGACGGATGCCGGGGTGCAGTCGCTCGGTCTCGCCACCACCATCCAGGGCATCTCCCGCGGCACGTACACGGCCATCGTCGAGCGGCTCGACGGCTCGGTCGTCGAGCTGAACCTCGCCGACGGCACCGAGGTGCCGCTCGAGGCGTCCGAGCCGGACTACGGCACGGCGATCACGATCACGCCGTTCCCCGGCGGCACGCTGCGCCACGTCGTCGCGCGCGACGACAACGGCGTGCCGAGCGGCCAGGCCATCGTCCGGGTCGACGACGACGGCGTGGCGACCCCGCTCGCCGAGGTCGACTCGACCGGGTCGATCCTGCAGGCGTGCGCCTCGCCCAGCGGGCAGTACGCCGCCGTGGTGATCGCGCCGGATCTGGCCGACAACCCCTACGACCAGATGCTGCTGCCTCTGCCCGAGAAGGTCGAGACGCATCTGCTCGACATGCGCACCGGAGACGAGATCGTGGCGCTCACCGGCTTCGACGCGTCCTGGTGCCAGACGGCCCCGAAGTTCTGAGCGCCATGTCGGCCGACGCCCTGCACCGCGCCACCCGCGCCGAGCTGAGCGGGCTTCCGGTGCACGTCGCCCCCTCGCTGCTCGGCGGCGAGCTGCGCACGGTCGTCGCGGGTTCCGAGGTGCGTCTGCGACTCACCGAGGTCGAGGCGTATCACGGACAGGGCACCGGACCCGATGCCGACCCGGGCTCGCACGCACGCATGGGCCGCACCGCACGCAATGCGACGATGTGGGGCGAGCCCGGCCACCTGTACGTCTACCTGAGCCACGGCATCCATTCGTGCGTGAACGTCGTGAGCGGTCCCGAAGGGCAGGCGGGCGGAATCCTGCTGCGTGCCGGCGAGGTCGTCGGCGGCACGGATGCCGTCGCGGTGCGCCGAGGTGCGTCGCTGCCCCTGACACGCACGGCCCTGCGTGACCTCGCCCGCGGGCCGGGGCGCTTCGGCCAGGCGGTGGGGCTGCGGCATCCCCTCCACGACGGCATCGACGCGATCACCGGTGCCGAGTTCGAGGGCGCTCGCGCCGAGCTGTGGCTGCGCGACGAGCCGGTGGCGGACATCACGACCGGGCCGCGCGTCGGTGTGGCCGGCATCGCGGGCACCGAGGTGTTCCCCTGGCGCTTCTGGATCGCCAGCAACCCCACGGTCTCGCCGTTCCGCTGGGGGAGAGGCGCTCAGGCCGAGTCTCTCCACACGACGGGCGTCGGCAGCAGGATCCCCTCGCGCGGACGCTGATCGTCGCGCAGCTGCGCGAGCACGGATGCCGCGGCCGCAGCCCCGAGCCCTTCGGCCGGCTGGTCGACGGTGGAGAGCTGAGGCGTGGTGCGCAGCGCCCAGGTGCTGTTGTCGAAGCCGACCACACCCACGTCTTCCGGCACGCGGCGCCCTGCTTCGCGCAGCGCCCACATGGCGCCGGCGGCGACCGCGTCGGAGGCGGCGAACACCCCGTCGACGTCGGGAGCGCGCTCGAGCAGACGCGTCATCGCCGCGGCGCCGTCGGCGTAGGAGTACAGCGGCACCTCTTCGACGAGGTCCGGATCGAAGGCTGAGCCCAGGGCATCCGTGAAACCCGCGAGGCGGTCGGTGCCCGAGTCGCGGTCGAGGGCGGCGGCGATCATGCCGACCCGTGTGCGGCCGGTCGCCAGAAGGCGCGACGTCACGGCGTGCGCGGCGCCACGGTTGTCGACGCCGACCCACGCGGCGTCGACATCGGGCGGGTGGCCGACGTAGGCGACGGGCAGGTCGAGCCGCATGACGGCCTTGGTGATCGGGTCCTGCGCGCGGGCCGAGACGATGACGGCCCCGTCGACGAACCCGCCGTTCAGATACCGGGCAACGCGCTCGGTGTCGCGCACCGAGTCGACCACGAGGCACACCATCTGGTAGTCCGCCTCAGACAACGTCTCGTTGGTGCCGAGCATGATCGCGCCGATGTTGGGATCTTCGAGGAACAGCGCGTGCGGCTCGTGCACGATGAACGCGATGGCCTGCGTGCGCTGGCGCACGAGGTTCTGGGCCGCGGTGTTCGGCACGTAGCCGACCTCTCGGATCGCGTCTTCGATGGCGGTGCGTGCGGAGTCCGACACGTAGCCGCCGTTGATCACGCGGCTCACGGTTCCTCTCGAGACCCCGGCCACGCGCGCCACGTCGTGCACGGTGCTGCGACGACGCGCGGAAGTACTCATGATCGACAGCCTAGCGACCGCGACTTGACGAGATTCGCCACGTCGTGCGACGATGTGTGCACGTTCACAGAAATCTCGATCGCTGTCTTCGCGACGCGAACTGTGCACGTGCACACATGATCCGCAAAGGAGCGTCACCGATGGCCGCCGCTGTGTCCGACCGCATCGCCACCCTCTCCGCAGGGCGCGGCCTCGTCTTCGGATGCGACTACAACCCCGAGCAGTGGGATCGCAGTGTGTGGCCCGACGACGTGCGGCTCATGCAGCAGGCCGGCGTCGGACTCGTGGCGATCAACATCTTCGGCTGGTCGTCGATCAACCCCGCCGAGGGTGTCTGGGACTTCACCGCGCTCGACGAGATCATCGCGCTTCTGCACGAGGGCGGCATCCGCATCAACCTCGGCACCGGCACGGCTTCTCCCGCGCCGTGGCTCACCGCGCAGCATCCCGAGATCCTCCCGGTCGGCGAAGACGGCACGGTCTTCCACCAGGGCGGCCGCCAGGGCTACTGCCCGAGCTCGCCCCTCTTCCGCGCCTACGCCGCCGAGGTCGTCACCCGCGTCGTCGAGCGCTACGGCGACCACCCCGCCGTGTCGCTCTGGCACGTGTCGAACGAGCTGGGCTGCCACAACGCGCTCTGCTACTGCGGCACGAGCGCCGAAGCGTTCCGCGGCTGGCTGCGTGAGCGCTACGCCGACATCGACGCGCTGAACCGCGCGTGGGGCACCACCTTCTGGAGCCAGCGCTACAGCGACTTCGACGACGTGCGCGTGCCCGCCCAGGCACTGTCGCTGCGCAACCCCGGTCAGATCCTCGACTTCCAGCGATTCAGCTCCGACGAGCAGCTCGCGCTCTACCGCGCCGAGGCCGCGATCCTGCGCGAGCGCAGCGACGTGCCGGTCACGACCAACTTCATGGTCACCGCGCACATCCGCAACCTGGACTACTGGTCGTGGGCGGCAGAGATGGACCTGATCGCCAACGACCACTACCTCGACCGCCGCCTCGACGACGCGCGGGGAGAGCTCTCGTTCGCCGCCGACCTCACCCGCGGCCTCGCCCAGAGTGCTCCCTGGCTGCTGATGGAGACCTCGACCGGCGCGGTGAACTGGCAGCCCTACAACCTCGCCAAGGCTCCGGGTGAGATGCAGCGCAACATCGCCTCGCACGTCGCCCGCGGCGCCGACGGCATCTGCTTCTTCCAGTGGCGCGCGTCGACCCAGGGCGCCGAGAAGTACCACACAGCACTCGTCCCGCACGCGGGTGAGGACTCCGATCAGTGGCGCGAGGTCGTCGAGCTCGGCGGTCTGCTCGAGCGTCTCGGCGAGGTCGCGGGCACCCGTGTCGACGCCGACGCCGCCCTGTTCTTCTCGTGGGAGAGCTGGTGGGCCGCCGAGAACGAGGGCCGCCCGAGCGAGGCGCTGACCTACCTCGGCCAGGTGCATGCCGCCCATGCTGCTCTGACCGATGCCGGCATCACCACCGACGTCGTGCGCCCGGGCGGCGACCTCGACGGCTACCGACTGCTGATCGTTCCCGCGCTGCACCTCGTCAGCGATGCGGATGCGGCGGCCATCGCCCGCGCGGTCGAGCACGGCGCGACGGCCCTGATCACGTTCTTCAGCGGCATCGTCGATGAAGAAGACCGCGTGCGCACCGGTGGCTACCCCGGGGCGTTCCGCGACCTGCTCGGCATCCGCTCCGAGGAGTTCGCACCGCTCCGCCCCGACGAGACCGTCACCCTCACCGACGGCACCACGGGCACGGTCTGGAGTGAGCGCCTGAAGACGACGGATGCCGAGGTCATCGCCTCGTTCGTCGACGGCCCCGCCGCCGGCCGACCCGCGATCACGCGCCGCACGGCGGGCGAGGGTGAAGCCTGGTTCCTGGGCACGCAGCCCGCGCGCGAGGACTACCGCCGACTGGTCGCACAGCTCGCCGCAGCGGCGGGAGTCGCCGCGACGCCCGGTGCCGACCGGAACGTCGAGATCGTGCGCCGCACCGGCGACGGCGGCTCATTCCTGTTCGTCATCAACCACGGATCGACCGACGTCGAGATCGCGGCCGCAGGCCACGACCTCGTCACCGACGCCCCCGCCACCGGCCTCGTGCCGGCCGGGGCGGTCCGCATCATCAAGGAGGATGTATGACCACCACGCTCACCGCTGCGGCGGTCGCCTCGGCGCCCCGGGCGCCGGGCCGCCGCCGACGGATTCCGCACAAGGGCGCCATCGCGTTCCTGATCGTGCCCTTCGGCGTGCTGTTCGCGCTGTTCTACGTCGTGCCGATCGCCTACGCGTTCTGGCAGTCGCTGCTCGTGGTCGAGCGCGACGGCACCTTCGGCAAGGCCGAGCAGGTGTTCGGCGGCTTCGCCCAGTACGTGCTCGTGTTCCAGAACGAGGCGTTCTGGAGCTCGATGGGGCGGATGCTGACGTTCGGCGTCGTGCAGGTGCCGGTCATGCTCGGCCTCGCGCTGCTGTTCGCCCTGCTGCTCGATTCGCCGCTCGTGCGGGGCAAGCGCTTCTTCCGCCTCGCGTTCTTCGTGCCGTACGCGGTGCCCGGTGTCATCGCCGCGATCATGTGGGGCTCGCTGTTCTCGCCCAACCTGTCGCCGTTCACCGCCATCACCAAGAACATCGACTTCCTGGGCGCCGACCTCGTGCTGTGGTCGATCGCCAACGTCGTCACCTGGGTCTACGTCGGCTACAACATGCTGATCATCTACTCGGCGCTGCTGTCGATCCCACAGGAGCTCTACGAGGCGGCCATCCTCGACGGCGCCGGCCAGTGGCGCATCGCCTGGTCGATCAAGATCCCGCTGGTGCGTCCGGCGATCGTCATGACCGCGATCTTCTCGATCATCGGCACGCTGCAGCTACTCGCCGAACCCCAGGTCTTCCGCTCGTTCAGCTCTGCGGTGACGAGCACGTTCACCCCGAACATGACCGTGTACGCCACGGCATCCATCCCGAACACCAACCTGGCGGCAGCCTTCTCGGTCGTGCTCGCCGTGACGACGTTCGTGCTGTCGTTCGGATTCATGAAGTACATGCAGCGCAAGGAGCAGAACGCATGAGCACCATGACGATCGTCGCCCCCGGTCGGGGCTCGCGCACACAGGCCCCGCGCGGAAAGGGTGCTCGCGAATCGGGCATCTCCCGCACCGGCGCCATGCTGATCATGGCCGTGTTCACGGTCTACTTCCTGCTGCCGCTGTGGTGGCTGCTCGTCGCGTCGAGCAAAGAGACCGGCGACATCCTGACCACCGCCCCGCTGTGGTTCGCCGACTTCCACCTGTTCGACAACATCGCCGAGCTGTTCGCCTACCGCGACGGCGTCTACCTGCGCTGGCTGATGAACTCGGTGCTCTACGCGGCCCTCGGCGGCGCCATCGCGACCCTGCTCGCCGCCATGGCCGGCTACGCCCTGGCGAAGTACCGGTTCCCGGGCCGCGACCTGATGTTCGACATCGTGCTCGGCGGCGTGCTCGTGCCGGCGACGGCGCTCGCGCTGCCGCTGTTCCTGATCTTCAGCCAGGCGCAGCTGACCAACACGTTCTGGTCGGTGTTCCTGCCCTCGATCGTGAGTCCGTTCGGGGTGTACCTGGCGCGGATCTTCGCGGCCTCGTCGGTGCCCGACGAACTGCTCGAAGCGAGTCGCCTGGACGGCGCGGGCGAGATCCGCACGTTCTTCACGGTGAGCATCCGTCTGATGACCCCGGCGCTGGTGACGATGTTCCTCTTCCAGTTCGTCGCCATCTGGAACAACTTCTTCCTGCCGATGATCATGCTCCGATCCGAAGACCTCTTCCCCGTCGTCTTCGGTCTCTACAACTGGAACAACCAGCTGAACCAGCTGCCGGAACTCCGAGGTCTCGTGCTGATCGGCGCTCTGCTGTCGGTCATCCCGCTGATCGTCACATTCCTCCTGCTCCAGCGCTTCTGGCGCAACGGACTGGGCGCCGGCGCCCTGAAGTGAGCAGGCGGCCGCTCGGACCGACCGGACGGCCTGCACCACCCGCACCACACACCCGCACCACCCCCATCGCATCCACGAAAGGATCGAAATGCAGCATTCGAAGATGAAGGCAGCCGCTGTCATCGCCATCTCGGCGTTCGCGCTCGCCGGTTGCTCGGCGTCCGGCGGAGACACCTCCGGCACCGGCGGCGACGCAGCCGCCTGCACCCCGGCCGACGGCGACGTCACGCTGGAGTTCACCTCCTGGATCCCCGGCATCGAAGATGTCGTCGAGATCTGGAACGACGAGAACCCCGAGATCCAGGTCGACGTGCAGACCGGCCCCAACGGCAACGGCGGCACGTACCAGAACTTCTTCAACCAGATCAAGGCGGGCGACGCTCCCGACCTCGGCCAGATCGAGTACGACGCCCTGCCGAACTTCCTCGTGCAGGACGGCCTCGAAGACCTGAGCGCGTGCGAAGAGGTCGTCGCCGCCGAAGACCAGTTCGTCGACTGGGCCTGGGGTCAGGTGACGCTCGGCACCGAGGGCGTCTACGGCGTGCCGCAGGACACCGGCCCCATGGCGCTGTTCTACCGCGCCGACCTGTTCGAGCAGAACGGCATCGAGATCCCCACCACGTGGGACGAGTACCGCGACGCAGCCGTGAAGATCCGCGACCTCGGCGGATACATCACCAACTTCTCGCAGTCGGACATCAACCAGTTCGCCGGCTTCGCCTGGCAGGACGGCGCTCAGTGGTTCTCGAGCGACGACGAGGGCTGGACGGTCTCGCTGGCGGATGAGCCCACCACCACCGTCGCGGACTTCTGGCAGAGCATGCTCGACGACGACCTCGTCGCGACGGTTCCCGCGTGGACCGACGAGTGGAACAACGCCTACAACTCCGGTCAGGTCTGGACCTGGAACTCCGCCGTCTGGGGTGCCAACTCGATCTCCAGCGGCGCGCCCGACACGGCAGGCTCCTGGGCCGTCGCACCTCTCCCGCAGTGGGAAGAGGGCGGATCCGCCGCCGGCAACTGGGGCGGCTCGTCGACCGCGGTCCTCAAGGGCAGCGAGCACCTCTACGAGGCGACCAAGTTCGCGCTGTGGCTCAACACGTCGGATGAGGCGCTGACCGCGCTCGCCGAGGCCGCCAACCTCTACCCGGCCACCACCGCGGGCCTCGAGCTTCCGGTCTACGCCGAGGGCGTCGAGTTCTACGGCGGGCAGAAGATCTACGACATCTTCGCCGACGCCGCCACCCAGGTCTCGCCCGACTTCGCGTGGGGCCCGACCATGACCCAGACCTACTCGGACGTGTCCGACGGGTTCAAGGCCGCGGTCTCGGGCAGCGGCACGCTGCTCGACGCGATCGAGAAGGGTCAGACGGCCACCGTCGACGCGCTGAAGGCCGCGTCGATCCCCGTCAAGGAGTAACCCCCCTCGGAGGCCCGCCCGTATGCTCACGGGCGGGCCTCCCTTTTCGTCTGGAGCGGCAATGAGCGAACTCGTCCACCTGACCTCGGCCGGCGTGAGCGTCGTCATCGACACGACGAGTGCGCGCCTGCTGCACTGGGGCGCGGCGCTGGATCCCGCCGACCTCGATGCGCTCGCGGGCTCGTCGACCGGCGCGGTGACCTTCAGCTCGTTCGACGCGCCGCGCACCTTCCCCCTGCTGGCCGTCGAGGCCGACGGGTGGTCGGGTGCACCGGCTCTCGCCTGGCACCGGGGTGGTCTGCACAGCGCTCCGCTGCTGCGACCGGTGCGGTGGGAATCGACGGCGACATCGCTGCGGGCGGAGTTCGCGGATGCCGCGGCCGGTGCCTCGGTGGTGCTCGACCTCGATCTGGATGCCGTCGGCGTGCTGACCGCGCAGGTGTCGGTGACGAGCACCGCGGATGCCGCCGAGCCGCTCGACCTGCTGGCTGCGCGCATCCTGCTGCCGATCCCCGCTCATGCCACCGAGGTTCTCGATCACACGGGGCGCTGGACCGGCGAGCGTCACCCGCAGCGGGGCGCCCTGCGCCACGGAGCGCACCTGCGTCAGGTGCGCCGCGGTCGCGGGGGTCACGATGCCCCGTACCTGACCGCCGTCGGCACCGACGGGTTCGGCTTCCGTCGCGGCGAGCTGTGGACCGCGCACGTCGCGTGGAGCGGTGACCTCGAGGTCGGCGTCGAGCGGCTGCCCGAAGGCGCCGGTGTGCACGGAGCCGTTCTCGGCGGGGGAGAGCTGCTGCTTCCCGGCGAGATCCGGCTCGCGACGGGTGAGACCTACGTCTCGCCGCAGGTTCTCCTCACCTATGGCGCGCGCGGCCTCGACTCGCTGTCTGCCCGTCTGCATCAGACCGTGCGCGCGTTCTCGGCGCACCCCACGACACCGCGCCCCCTCGTGCTCAACACATGGGAGGCCGTGTACTTCGACCACGACCCGGCGAAGATCATCGAGCTCGCCGAGGCCGCGGCATCCGTCGGCGTCGAGCGGTTCGTGCTCGACGACGGATGGTTCCGCGGACGACCCGACGACCGATCAGGGCTCGGTGACTGGTACATCGATCACGCGAAGTGGCCGGATGGCC
>NZ_JAGGPD010000203.1 GCF_018613995.1 Microbacterium sp. ISL-103
CTGGGCATCGAGGGTGAAAAGGTCGTCCAGGCTCTCGCAGGTCTTCCTGAGGCGCAGCGCGAAGCTCTCGTTCTGGCCTACTACGGCGGATACAGCCAAAATGAAGTTGCAGTGCTCGTCGGAGCACCGCTGGGGACGATCAAGACACGGATGCGAGACGGGCTCACCCGTCTCCGCACAGCCATGGGGGTGACAGCATGAACGAGCAGGAATTCGCAGAACTCGCGGCAGGAGCAGCACTCGATGCGCTGTCGCCCGACGACCAGCAGCGATACCACTCCGCACTTGCCGCGCATCCGGAATGGCAGAGCATCGTCGATGTCGATTCCGACAGCGCCGGGCTGCTTTCCTCCGGCGCGGCTCCCGTGGTGCCGTCGCCCGGCATTCGCGCAGCCCTTCTTGCACGCATCGCCGAGACCCCGCAGGGTGGCGATGTCCTTCCGACGTACACGGTCCCGAACGGGGTTCCCGAGTCGGCAGCAGATGCACAGTCCGACACAGAGTCGGATGCCGCGCCTGTCGCCGACCCGCCGACCGCGCTCGGGGGAGAGGCCTCGCCGAAGGCCCCGGCACACCGCCTGCGTATTCTCTTCCCGCTGGCCGCATGTCTTGCTCTGCTCGTCGGAGTGGGCGCCGGAGCGGTCGCGAACAACACCTACCTGAGCCGTCCGGCGAGCGTCGTGGCGCTCGAGGACATCCAGTCGGCAGGTGACGCTCAGCAGGCGAGCGTGTCGCTCGAGAGCGGCGGCACCGCGACCGCCCACTGGTCGGCGTCGCTCGGCAAGTCCGTTCTCGTGACCGACGGCATCCCGTCGCTCGCCGAGGGCGAGACGTACGAACTCTGGTACGTCCGTGGCGAGACTCCGGTGTCTGCCGGCGTGTTCGCGGCGGACGGCGGCGACGCCACAGCAGTGCTCGCCGGCGACATGCAGGCGGGCGATGTGATCGCCGTCACGGTGGAACAGGACGGAGGCTCGCCCTCAGGCCTGCCGACGACCGACCCCGTCGTCGTGATCCCGACCGCCTGACGTCACGGATCGCGCGTACTCTGGAGCGATGCCTGAGCAGTTCTCCCGTCCGGTGCGCCGGCCCACCAGCGCCTTCGACAACATCGTGGGCAGCCACGACCCGGCAGAAGAGACGCGGATCGCGCACGCGACCGCATCCGCTCTGCTGACCCGCGTGCGTGCCGATGAGAGCGGTGTGAGTGCCGACCGTCTGGTCGCCTTCACCGAGGAGCACGGCATCGACGAGATCGCCGAGCTGTGGTCGAAAGCGCCGTCTCGCAGCCTTCCCGGTGCCCTGTGGCGCCTGTACCTGCTGCAGCTGGCCATCCATGCCGATCCGCAGACCGCGGCCCTCCTGTACGAGCGGGGCAGGGTCGAGCTGTCTTCGGTGGACGCGGTGATCGCCGGGGCGCCGGTGCCGGCCAACCCCGACGAGCTGGTCGCGCTGATCGACACGATCCTGCGGGGGGCGTTCCGCGGCGACTTCGCGGTCGCCCTCGATCGGGCCGCGGCGTTCTGCCGAGTGCAGGCGTCCGGGGCGACCCACACGGCTGACGACTACGAGCCCACCGAACCCGCTCGCGCGAGTGAACTCACCACGAGGGCGCTGCGGCTCAGCAGCTACGCGCAGGATCTCTCGGCCTCAGCGGTGCTGTGGCGCACGGGCGCTCTGGCCTGAGTCGGGGTCGTGCCGGAGAGCGTGCATCCGGACATGAAAAGACCGGGCCGCAAAAACGCCTCTCGGCGGAAGGCCGCTCGCAGCGGCAAAAATTGGAGCCCGGGGTTATGCGGCCCGGCCACTACATTGTAACAAGATCGCACTCGGGCTATTCCCGGGGCTCTAGGCTCGGAGCATGACCCGGCGTTTTGCTCTCATGATCGATCCCGCGGCCGCGGATGCCGACCGTTCCGACTTCTCCGACACCTTCACGTTGGTCGATGCGGCAGCTCCCGCGCTGAGCGTGGGAGAGCTGAGCACGCAGCGCGGCGATGGCGTGTTCGAGTCGATCGGTGTCGTCGACGGACATGCGCAAGAGGTCGTGCCGCATCTCGAGCGGCTCGCGCACGCGGCGCAGCTGTGCGATCTGCCGCTTCCCAACCAGACGCAATGGCATCAGGCCATCGAGCGGGCAGCGGCGCACTGCGAGCAGGGCGAGTACGTGATCAAGCTCATCCTCAGCCGCGGCGTCGAGCACGGACCCACGCCCACCGCGTGGGTCACCGCGGCACCGGCATCCGACTTCTCCGCCGTGCGCGAGAGCGGCGTCCGAGTGGTGACCCTCGATCGCGGCTACGACCTCGATGTGGCCGAGAAGGCACCGTGGTTGCTGCTGGGGGCGAAGACCCTCTCGTATGCCGTCAACATGGCCGCTCTGCGCGAGGCCCATCGGCGCGGAGCCGACGATGCGATCTTCCTCTCCCGCGACGGCTACGTGCTCGAGGCGCCGACCGCATCGCTGATCCTGCGCGTCGGCGACCGTTTCGTCACGCCGGCGCCGAACGGCGGCATCCTGCACGGCACGACGCAGCTCAGCGTCTACGAGCACCTCGTCGCCCGGGGCTTCGAGGCCGAATACGGGCGGATCCCGGCATCCGACCTTCCTCGTGCGGATGCCGCGTGGCTCGTCTCGAGCGTCCGTCTGGCGGCGCCCATCACCGCCGTCGACGGTGTCGATCTGCCCGTCGATCACGCCCTGACGGCCGAGCTCAACGCGTACCTGCTCTCTCCCCGCGACTGACCTCCACCTGCCCACCCTCCCGCGCCCAACCGCTTGCCTCTGCCCGCCCCTCCGTCCTTCCTTCCCTCTCTCCCTCTGCACAGTCAGCCAGCGGGCACAACTTCGGACCACCACCCGGAAACGCCGTCCTCGGCCCGGCGATGGCGGCGAGTCGTCGTCCGAAGTCCGCAGCCGTGCTCAGCAAAGGAGGGCGGTCGAGTCGAGTGCGGGGTCAGCGCTCGGGCTTCATCGCCATCGTCGCCAGGACCGCCCTCTCGACGAGGTCCCAATCATGGATGACCATCGCGTAATCGATCCGCTGTCATGTGGCCCCAGGCCGCCGCGGTCGCGTCGCGAACGAGGTCGCGATGCCGGTGCGACACGACCTCATGGTTCGCCTTGCCATCGGTCTCGATGATCAGCCAGTCGTCGACCATGAGATCGATGATGCCGCTGCCGACGAATCGCACCTGAGACCGCACGGACCACCCGTGTCTGCGCAGCCGCAGCCTGACGAGCGACTCCAGCCCGCTGTCGGCATCCGCGCGAGAGAAGTCGATCAGATCTCGTGCGACGGCGTCGGAATGCTGCCACAACCACCGGAGCCCTTCACGGGTGATGAGGCCGAGGCGCCGAGCGGATTCGAGTGCGACGAAGAATGCCTCGCTGCCGCCGCACCGATGGATCTGCAGAAGGATGTGCGGCACCGAGGGGAGAGCGAAGGTATCGGCCGAGGCGCCCGCATCCCAATGACGTATGCAGGCGCAATCCTTGCTGGCGCCCGCATGATGGTGTCTGTCCGGGCGGAGCCAGACGTGAAGCCCCGGCTCGTCGAGAACCCAGATGCCGAGATGTCGGGCCGCGGCCATGCATCCCAGAGACCCGCCGTGCTCAGCGGCCTCGACAGCGGGAGCGCAGGCTGCGTCTCCCGCGTAGACCCCGCGTCGAATCCGCCGGAGTTCGCCCCGCCGGACCCGAGCTTCGAGAGCGCGTCTCGAGCCGGTCGCCCGGAGCTCTCTCCACGTCCAGATCTCGATCGATGATGTGCGGCACATCGAACGAGCATCCATGATCGAGGCAGGCTGTCCGGGCCATGATCCCGGGGCCTGTGGATGCAACCCGGTGAGGCGCGAATGTGCAGGAGAGATGCGGAGAGACTGACCTGTGCACTGCGTCGGAATTCAACGGCGAAACGCCGTGCAACCGGGGAGGTTGCACGGCGTTTCGAGGGTCAGGCCCGAAGTTGTGCCCGCGGGAGGGCTGAGGGGGAAGGGCGGATGCTTATCCGAAGCGCCCCGAGACGTAGTCCTCGGTCGCCTGCACCGAGGGCGTGGTGAACATCGTGCGGGTGTCGTCGTACTCGATGAGCTTGCCCGGCTTGCCGGTGCCCGCGATGTTGAAGAACGCGGTCTTGTCGGAGACGCGGCTCGCCTGCTGCATGTTGTGGGTCACGATGACGACCGTGTACTGCGTCTTGATCTCGGCGATGAGCTCCTCGATCGCGAAGGTCGAGATCGGGTCGAGCGCCGAGCACGGCTCGTCCATCAGGATCACGTCGGGAGACACGGCGATCGCACGCGCGATGCACAGACGCTGCTGCTGACCACCCGAGAGCCCGGAGCCGGGACGATCGAGGCGGTCCTTGACCTCGTTCCAGAGGTTCGCGCCGCGCAGCGACTTCTCGACGAGTGCATCCTGGTCGCTCTTCGCCATGCGCGTGTTGTTGAGCTTGACGCCCGCCAGCACGTTCTCCTTGATCGACATCGTGGGGAACGGGTTCGGGCGCTGGAACACCATGCCGACCTGTCGGCGCACGAGCACGGGGTCGACGCCGGCGCCGTAGAGGTTCTTGCCGTCGATCAGGACCTCGCCCTCGACGCGAGCGCCGGGAATGACCTCGTGCATGCGGTTGAGGGTGCGGAGGAAGGTGGACTTGCCGCAGCCGGACGGGCCGATGAAGGCCGTCACGGTGTTGGGCTTGATCTCGATGCTGACGCCTTCGACGGCGAGGAAGTCGCTGTAGTAGACGTTGAGGTCGTTGACTTCGATGCTCTTGGACACGTGGGATCCTTCTTCTTCAGTCGGGAGAGACGGCTCAGCGGCCGTTGATCTTGGGAGCGAACACCTTGGCGATGATCCTGGCCAGCAGGTTCAGCACCATCACGATGACGATCAGGGTGAGGGCTGCGGCCCAGGCGCGCTCGAGGTAGGCATCGACGGGGATGCCGGGGTACTTGGCCTGCATGTACGAGAACACCGGTAGCGTCGCCATCTGCCCGCCGAACATGTTCAGGTTCATGCCCTGCACGATGCCGACGGTGAGCAGCAGCGGCGCGGTCTCGCCGATCACGCGCGAGATGGCGAGCATGATGCTGGTCAGGATTCCCGCGATGGCGGTTGGCAGCACGACCTTGATGATCGTCAGCCACTTCGGCACGCCGAGCGCGTACGCGGCCTCGCGGAGCTCGTTCGGGACGATGCGCAGCAGCTCCTCGGAGCCGCGGACGACCACCGGGATCATCAGCACCGAGAGGGCGAGCGAGCCCATGATGCCCATCCGGGTGCCCGGGCCGACGATGAGCGAGAACACGGAGTAGATGAACAGACCGGCGACGATCGACGGGATGCCCGTCATGACGTCGACGAGGAAGGTGATGCCGCGGGCGAGTCGGCGTCCCTCGCCGTACTCGACGAGGTAGATCGAGGTCATCAGGCCGATCGGCACCGAGATGATCGTCGCGCCGAGGGTGATCAGCAGCGTTCCGTAGATGGCGTGGATGGCGCCGCCGCCCTCGCCCACGATGTTGCGCATCGAGAAGCTGAAGAACTCTCCGTCGAAGCGCATGAGGCCGTTGATGACCACGGTGTAGAGCAGCGAGATGAGGGGGAGGAGCGCGACGACGAAGGCGCCGGACACCAGTGCGGTCATGAGCCGGTCGATCGCGTGACGACGGCTCTCGACCACCGACGAGATGACCATGATCAGCACCATGTAGAACACGAGGCCGACGACGAGTGTGAGTGCGATGTTGAAATCGGCGGGATCGTTGCCGACGTTGACGAAGGCGAAGATCGTGGCCGACACCGCGAAGGCGACGAGCAGCAGGGCCCACGGAGCCCACTTGGGCAGGTGGCCCGCCGAGGTGATGTGCGTCGGGGTGGCGACAGGGGTGGGGGTGAGTGTGGCGGTCATGTCAGTTGGCTCCCGAGAACTCGGCGCGGCGCGAGACGATCCAGCGG
>NZ_JAGGPD010000204.1 GCF_018613995.1 Microbacterium sp. ISL-103
ACCTCGACCTGCGCGACGCCGTCGATCCAGACCTGCTCCGGATGCGCCGCCATCGGGTGCGCGGCGTTGAGCCATCGCCATCCGGCAGCCGTGCCGTCGGCCTCGCCCTTGGTGAACGAGGGCGTGGAATCGAAGTCGTACTTCCAGTCGGCGCTGAACCAGCGACCGCCGGCGCCCTGCCAGTTCTTCAGCGTCGATGCGCCGTCGAACCAGACCGCCTCGCCGGGGTACGACTGGATGGTGATCTTCTTGCCGGCGGGCACCACGACCGACTCGTGATACGTGCCCGCACGAAGCACCAGCGTCGCGCCGGAAGAGGCACGATCGACCGCGGTCTGCACACTGGCGAACGGGGCAGCCGACGACCCGGTCGCCCCGGTCTTGCCACTGGGGCTCACGAACAGCGCGCCCGCAGGGACGGCGTACTTCGTCGACCCGACTGCTGCCGAGCCGGCGGCCGTACGAGTGCCCGCGACGTTCCAGGCAGGCGCTCCGCCCGCGGGGGCGGTCGGCGTCGTTGGAGTCGTCGGCGTCGTCGGAGTCGTCGGCGTCGTCGGGGTGGTGGGAGTCGTCGGAGTCGTCGGAGTGGTCGGCGTGGTCGGCGTCGTCGGAGTGGTCGGAGTGGTCGGCGTCGTCGGCGGTGGCGTCGGCTTCTCCTGCGTCGTCGACACCCGGAGGTCGTCGAACAGCACGGGAAGCGCCGGGGTGCTGCGCGACACGTACAGCCGCACTCCTGTGCGGCCGGCCGCGGTCAGGCGCTTCGCCGCGCGATCGGTCACGGTGAGCTTCCACGACGACGGCTTCGCTCCCACGGCGTGCACGCGGGCGTCGATGGTGACGGCGTCCGTCCCCGCGAGGCGGGTCTCGAGCACGAAGGGCACGCCGGCCTTGACCCGCAGCTCGGGAACCCAGGTGTACCCGAGGGTGGTCTGCACCCCGGCGTTGACGCGGAGGGTCTCGAGCAGCACCACGCCCTTCGGGTCGACGCGCACCTGCGTCTGGTAGAAGCCGCTCGTCGTGAGCCGCGACTGCAGACTCATGTACACGCCGGAGCCGGACTTGGGCAGCTTCGGCAGGGTGAAGACCGTCGACTGCGTGGAATCTCTCACGGACAGTCCGACAGGACGCGCGGTGACCGTGGCGCCGGGGGCGGCGGCGTTGAGTTTCGCCGTGCCGCTCGCGACAGAGACCGATGCGAGCGGGGCCGCGTCGTATTTGGTGCCGTCAGCGGACGAGCCGAGGCCCTGGGCCACCGTGCGGTTCATGGAGTCTTGGACCACGACCACGTCGGTCGTGGCCGCAGATGCGGGCGCCACGACGGCGAAGGGGAGTATCAGTGCGGATAAGGATGCGATCAGGGGGAGGGTGTTTTTGCGCATGAGGGGGAGGCTCCGATGTGCTTCTCGTCACTGCAGGGTCGGGTAGGCAGCTACGACATCCGACTTCGGTGGCGGATGATGTTAGACCATAGCCTGAAAATCCTGAGTAGTCACGATGGGTTCGCTGATATCGATTGAATAACCGTCAGCGATCGGAGATCCTTTCGACTCAGCCGAGCGCCGACATCTTCCGGAACCATATGGCCAGGGCAGCGACCAGGTACAGCAACGCGGCGAGTCCGAGCAGGCTGTATACCAGAATGAAGGCGGGCGCCCACCCCCAGAACACGAAGGCGAAGCACAGCACTCCGTAGTCGGTCGGCAGACCGAGCAGAGACCGGACGAGCGAGAACCCACCGGCCTGCGCCGCCTGCGGGACGCCGCGCTTGCCGCGCAGCAGATCGTTCAGGATCATCCCGAAGAAGGTCACCGTCGAGATGACGGCGAACCCGAGCGGCACCAGGAGCCAGAGATCAGAGGGCAGAGGGAAGAACCGGTACCAGCCGATGGCGACCGCGATCGGGAGGGAGACGAGCTTCGTCGAATCGAGGACGTGGTCGAGCCATTCGCCCGCGAGCGACCCTCCCCCACGCAGCCGTGCCACCTGACCGTCGGCACTGTCCCACGCGTAGCCGATCGCGAGAAGCAGCCAGACCACGATTCCGAGAACGATCGACGGGGGCACCGTCGCGAGCAGGATGATCCCGGTGAATGTGAAGCCCGCGCTGATCAGGGAGACCTGGTTGGGAACGAGACCGGCGGTGTACGCACCTGCGGCGATCACCCGGCCCACGGGCCGGTTGATGAAGACCGAGTAGGCGGGGGCCCCACGGGCCCTCCCTTTCTGCGCTGCTGAAAGGCCCCGATACGCGTCTGCGAAACTCAGGGGGTCACTCCTCGTGCTCGGAAGTCGTCGAATGCCACGGTGTACGGAACGCTGCTGAATCCGGATCCCGCGTATGTCGAGATCCCGATGTAGCCGGCGGTCTGCAGGGCTGCGGTGGAATCGGTCGTGGACAGCTGCCAGGCAGCCGGCTCGGTCGTTCCCGCCGCCCAGATCTTACTCCGCAGCGTCGTCGTACCCGTGCCGAACGCCTGTACCCGCACGTTATATATCGTTCCGGCGGTGAAAGTGAACCCGGCCATGTTCTGCGAGACGAGTGCCGTTCCGCCACGGGCGAGCTGCGCCGTCACGGTGCCGTCGGCCCCGATCAGCCAGCGCGCCCGGTAGTCGTCCGCCCCGACGACGCGGGCGAGAGCCGCGACGTAGACGCGCGCGCCCGCGGGCAGCGCGGGTGCTGCGACCGTGAAGGTCAGATCGGTGCTCGTCGAGGTCGCCGAGTTCAGCGACGCGGTGCGGGTCTGGCCCGCCGCCTGCGTCGTGAACTTCGCCGCGCCGTTGTCGATCGACACGTTCGCAGCCCCGCTGGTCTGCGACCAGACACCGCCCGTCTGGGCGGTTCCCAGGGTGCCGTTCGCCCGACCGAAGTCGTCGGCCGCGAACGCCGCACCCGCGGGAGCGACCACGGTCACCGACTTCGTCACCGTGTTCACCCCGCCGGCGTTGTCGGTCACCGTGAGCGTCACCGTGTATGTGCCAGCTGCGGCATACGGGTGCGAGGCCGTCGCGCCCGTCCCCGTCGTGCCGTCACCGAAGTTCCACGCATACGAGGCGATCGAACCGTCGGGGTCCGTCGACGCCGAGGCGTCGACCGCGACCGTGAGGTCGGTCGGCGTGGCCGTGAACGCGGCGACCGGGTTCTGGTTGCCCGGGGCGGCGGTCACTGTGACCGGCTTGGTCACGGTGCCCGTCGCGCCCTTGTCGTCCGTGACCGTCAGCTTGACCTGGTACGTGCCGGCCGCGGCATACGTGTGAGCCGTGGGCGTCGCACCGGTGGCGGTGGCGCCGTCGCCGAACTCCCAGGCGTACGAGGCGATGGTGCCGTCGGCATCCGTCGAGGACGATCCGTTGACCGTCGCCGCGAGGCCGCTGACCGAGCTCGTGAACGCGGCGGTCGGCGCCTGGTTCGCCGGAGGAGTGGGTCCGCCGGTGGTCGAGCCCGCCCAGAAGTTGTCGAACCGGGTCTGGAACGGCACATTCGTGACGGATCCGCCGAGGTACACGCCGAGTCCGACGTGACCTGCCGACTGCAGACCGGCCGTCGAGCTGGTCGTGGTCGAGGTCCAGCCCGCAGGCTCGGTCGTGCCGACCTTCCAGACCTTGGCCCGGATGGTCGTCGGAGACGTGCCGATCGCCTCGGTGCGCACGTGCAGTGCGTCACCGGCGCTCACGGTGATCCCCGTCGGAACGGTCGTCAGGACGGTGGTGGTCTGCTGCAGCTGCAGCTGGACGCCGCCGGTCGGCGAGACGATGACCCGCGACTTGTAGTCCTCGGTGCCGACGCGACGTGCGGACACCGTGTAATACGCGCTGCCCCCGGTCGGAAGCTGCGGCAGGACCACATCGACGTCCACCGCGGTGTCGGTCGAGGAGACGCCGGTGAGGTACGCGTATCGCTGCGCGCCTCCTGCCGGCTGCTGGAACGCCGCGTACGCGCCGCTCACGAGGTAGTTGGATGCCGTGTTCGACAGCGTCCACGCTCCCCCGGTGTTCGCCGTGCCGAGGCCGCTGGCGACCGTGCGGTTGAACGAATCCGAGGCGTAGGTCACTGCACCCACGGGCGCGGTCACCGTGATCGAGGCCGTCTTCTGCGAGGTGGCACCCTCGTCATCCGTCACCGTGAGGGTGATCGTGTAGGTGCCTGCCGCAGCGTACGTGTGCGACGCGGTCTTGCCGGAACCGGCTGCCGACGCGTCACCCCAGTTCCAGGAGTATCCGGCGATCGTGCCGTCGGTGTCCTGCGAGGCGCTCGCATCGACGTCGACCTTGAGGTCGGCGGCTGCCGAGGTGAACGACGACACGGGAGCCTGGTTGGCCACCGCCTCGACGATCGTGGTCTCGGTGTCGGTCGCGCCCTTGTCGTCGGTGACCGTGAGAGTCACCGTGTAAGAGCCTGCTACGGCGTACGTGTGCGTCGCCGTGGCGCCGGAGCCCGCAGGCGATCCGTCGCCCCAGTTCCAGCTGTAGCCGGTGATCGTGCCGTCGGCGTCGGTCGAGGCCGAGGCGTCGACCGCGAGACCGAGCTTCGTCACTGCGGAGGTGAAGCTGGCACTCGGCACGATGTTCGCCGGAGCACCCGTCGTCCCCAGCGCGTAGTGCTGCGAGACGGCGGTCTCAGAGATCGGCGTCAGGTAGACCGCGACCTCGTCGATCGCTCCGTCGAACTCCCAGTCGCCGGGACCCCAGGTGACGTCGCCACCCACGTGCCAGTAGCCGGTGTAGTCCTGCGCGTTTGTCTGGCCGTTCGAGCCCTGCAGCACGCCGTCGACGTAGAGACGCATGCCGGTCGCGCCCTGTGTCGCGACGACCTGGTGCCACTCGTTGTCGTTGTACGAGGCAGAGGTCTGCAGCGTGTCGGTGAAGCCGACGTAGACGCCGTAGATGAGCTTGCCGTCCGGTGTCATGTAGATGTGGCGGTCGTATCCCGACGAGTTGCCGTCAGGGCTGTTGCCGAACCCGATGATCTTGCCACCGCTGGTCGTGCTCGTCTTGAACCATGCCTCGAGCGAGTACGACCGAGGGTTGGTGAAGGAGTTCTGGCTGATGACCTGGCCGCCCTCGAACGTGGCCGCCGAGTTGCTGACTCCCTCGAGCGCTCCGTTCGCGCCCTTGGTGACGGCGCCGAAGTAGTTGCCCTTCTGGTTGTACCCGGAGGCGTCTGCCGCGACGCTGCCCGTGGACTCGCCGAGACGCCAGTACAGTGCCGGGTCGGCGGCGTAGATCGCTGCACCATAGGCGTCCGCGGGCGCCGTGGCACCTTCGAGCTCACGCCCGGATGCGGTGTAGTGCGCAGCAGCCTGCTCGCGAGTCAGCGGAGCCCCGTAGATGGCGACCTCGTCGATCTGACCGTCGAAGAAGGCGGCTCCCGACCACGAGGTGTCTCCACCGACGCGCCAGTATCCGTTGTACGGCTGCGCCGAGGTGACGTCGGTGCGCTGGGCGACCCGGACGCCGTCGATGTAGAGCACCATGCCGCCGTCGCTGAGACCGGCCGACATGTAGTGCCACTGACCGTCGTTGAAAGCGGACGACGAGCTGATCGTCTGCGACGAGCCGGGGTAGACGCCGAACGTGACGCGTCCGCTGGCCTCCATGTAGACATGGCGGTCATAGCTGCCGGATGTACCGGTCGAGCTGCTGCCGAAGCCGACGATCTTGCCGCCGTCGGTGGATGTCGTCTTGAACCAGGCCTCGACACCGAAGGTGTTGGGGCCGGCGATCGCCGTCGTGGTCGAGGCGAAGCCGTTGGTCGAGCCGTCGAAGTCAGAGGCGTCGCGGGAATCCGAGAGCATGGCACCCGAGGTGCCGCGCGTCACGCCGCTGCGGACGGCGAGGTCGGATGCTCCGGCCCAGTCGTACGAGAGCGTGGCGGACGAGTCGTCCAGCGGCCAGTAGCTCAGCGGGGCGTCATCGAGCACCGCGGTGCGGTACGCGCTCGGAGCCGCGGAACCGGAAGCCGTCACGGTCGTCGTCCCGCCGAGGATCGTGTGTCCCTCGTTGTCGGTGGCGCGCACCCGATAGGTGTAGCTCGTGCCGTTCGTGACGGTGGTGTCGACGAAGGCCATCGGGGGGAGACCCCAGTCGGCGGACTTCGACCGCACGTTCTCGTAGGTCTTGACGACCACGTTGTCGCGCAGCACCTCGTACTTCAGGAATTCGCTGTCGCGGTCGTAGTTGAGAGGCCAGCTGACACGGATCGACCCACCGGTGAGGGCGATCGACGATGCCGGCCACGCCGTGTTCCACAGGATCGGGCCCTGTGCGTTCGGCGCCTTCTCCTTCACGGCGAAGCGGGCGAGACCCTGCTGTCCGGTGTTGTTCACTCGCGTGAACTCGCCGCCGTACACGAGGTACTCGCTGTTGGACGAGACAGACCACGGACCCTGCGATGCGCCGCTGACATTGCCGGCGTTGAAGGCCGGGAACCAGTGCTGCAGCTTGGGTGCGGGGTTCCCGCCGAAGTCGTAGTAGCCGAGGTTCAGGCCGTACGGCGTGGTGCGCTCGACGTCCTTCGTGACGGCGAGGCCGCGGTAGAACGACCAGGGGTCGCTCTGCGGGAATCCGTCGACGAGGCTGCCGCAGTAGTGCGAGTGGCCTGCGGCGTACACGGTGTCGCCCATGGGCTCGACGTCGTACTGGTCGCCGTGGCAATCGTTGACCCACACCAGGTTGCCGCTGGACCACGAGGCGCGGAACGAGCCCTCGAGGTTGCCGCCGTTCCCGAAGACGTAGCCCGTGCCGTAGATGTCGTCACCGTTGGACTTGAGCGAGAGGATCGCGGCGTCCAGACCCGCGTTGCGGATCACGTTGTTGGCCGAGAAGGGCAGCAGCGAGGCATCGGATGCCGAGACCATGGCCAGGCCGTAGCCGGGGTTGGAGCTGCCGTTGAGAGTCAGGAAGTTGCCGCCGAGCACCACTTTGTCGCCCGCGGGAGAGACGGTCACGACGCGGCCCTGGCGCGACTCGAGCACGGGGGCCCAGGGCAGCAGGGTTCCGCTGCGGGTGAAGGCTGCGGCGCCGGAGCGGTCGTTGCCCGAGACGCGGCCGAACGTGCCGGTGATGTACACGGTGTCGTTGGTCGCGGCCACGCCGGAGGTGACGCCGTTGGAGTTCGGGTTGAATGCGGCGAGGTTGCCGCTGGGCAGATCGAACGCGGCGACGCGGTTGCGGGTCTGGGTGTTCACCGTGGTGAAGTCGCCGACGATGTAGAGCCGCGTGCCGTCGGGCGAGGCCTCGACCTGGCGCACCTGGCCGTTGATCGACGGGGCGAACGACGTGATGAGCGCGCCGGTGCGGATGTCGTAGGCGAGGAGGTTCGATCGGGGCGTCTCGTTCGTCCCCGCGGCCGCCCCTGCCGGGCGAGCGCTGGTGAACTTGCCTGCGGCGTAGACGACGTTGCCGACGACCGCCTGATCCCAGACGATGCCGTTGATCTGGACCGTCGGCAGCGAGTCGGCGGTGACCGTCGCCGCCTCACCCTCGGGCGGACTCACGTCCGCCTGAGCGGGCGAGATCGCCACCAGTGATCCGAAGACCACGGCGATCGTCAACGCGATCGCGATCGAAGCTCCGCGTACGCGGCGTCCCCAAGACAGTGCTGTATTGCCCATCGTTCATCTCCCCAGATGATGGACCGTTCGCGCTCAACCCCTACATTGGCACCGAACGATGATTCCCCAGTAATCCGTCGTTCGATTCCCGCGACCTAAGGTCGAGGGCCCACGAAGACGACGTTTGGCGCAGCGGCCAATATAGCGACGATAACACGCACGTCCCCGTCAGGAGAAGAGGGAACGGCAAACTGGAATATCGCATCCGCCTGGCCGCCGGCCGGGATCGATTCCGGCCAGACCGTGGTGCCCTCGCCGGTCACTCCGGCAGCGGGAAGCCGATCATCTCCGCCGTAGGTCAGCGTGACGTTCGCGCCCGCGGTGTCGACAGGCTCGTCCGACCCGTTGGTGAGGCGCACGGTCACCTGGATCGCCGGGCCGCTCGGCTCGCCCGGAATGTCGTTGCCCGCCGTGGTCGCCTCGATCGCGGTGACCTCGGCGACGACCCCGTCGACCGCGGGTGCGGGCTCGTCGAGCGGCACCCCGTCACCGTCGTCGGGCTTGGCGACGCCGTCGGTGGCGCCCGGCGACGGCGTCTCGAACTCGGTCGGCTGCGGTGTCGGCGTCGCACCGGGACTCGTGGAGGCACCGGGGCCTGCGTCGTTCGACGCGCTGTTCGCCAGCACTCCCCAGATGATCCCGCCGATGAGCAGAACGGCGACCACGCCGACGACGGCCCAGCCGCGCCAGCCCATCCGCCCCCGCGGCTCCTTGAGCGTCTCCGTCACTGGTCCCCTCCTCCGCGCACCGGCACTCCACGTCGAGGACGCGGATATTCCGTCATTCTAGGTGAGACTCGACTGCCGCGAACGGCGGTTGTCGACGACATCGAAGACCGGCCCCGTCGGGTCGTCGGCGTGTCTGGATCTATGGGTCAGCAACGACGCCACCACGAAGAACAGGATGAAGGCCGTCGCGCTGTCGACGAGGCCGCTCTCGGTGACCGATCTGATGATCACGAGAGTCAGCAACGGGGCGACGAGCCAGCGCCGACGCGACGAGATGAGTGCACTCGCCACGCACCACACGATCAGCGCTCCGATCAGCGCGGTGCCGATGAGCCCGGTCTGGGCGAGCAGCGACGCCCAGCTGCTGTCGAGCACCTGTTCGTCGCGCCACTTGATGTCGACCGGGATCTTCTTGGCCGACAGCCCGATCCCGATCCACTTCTGCCACTCCCCCCAGTCCCACCCGATCACGACCCTCCAGACGTCGAACCGCGAATCCAGCGCGGTGGAGGTGTCGTTGGAGCCTGCTCTGGTGGCGAGTGTGCTGAACACGTCGGTGAACGACGCGATGGCGTATCCGAGGGGCAGCACGCCGATGAGCATGTACAGCACGCTGCGATCCCGGATGCCGTTGACGAGCACGGCGACGACGATGCCGACGACGATCGCGAGCAGCCCGGTGCGCGAGCCGCTCGCGACCGCGATGCCGACCAGCACGACGGCCCCGATGAGCCGCCACACCCGCACGCCGTTGCGGAGCATGAGGATGACCAGACCGATGAGCGGGGCGGCCACGAGACCGGCGAGCTCGTTGGGGTGGATCTCGGGGATCCCTCCGCCGAGGCGCCCGGTCGAGGCGAGCGAGGGAAGACCTGTGATCGCCGCGACCACGGCGACCGCGGCCATCGCCGAGAGCAGACACGCGATGCTCGTCACCCAGGGGACCGCTGTGAGAAGAAGGAGTATCGTGGCCATCACCACGAACATCCGCCCGACCAGGACGATGGTCGAGGAGTCGTTGCCCGCGAGCACCGAGCCAAGCACGCTGACCAGCAGCACGATGGCGATCACGCCTGCCGGAGCGATGCCGACGGCGACCCGTTCGCGGGTCCTCGCCGCGAGCGCGACCGTCGCGCCGAGCGCGATCACCGCGATCAGCGCCTTGGCGATCACGACGGCATCCACCCCGCCGCTGTAGATGGTGGCGCTTCGCCAAGGGATGACGCTGACGATGAGCAGGACGTAGAGCCCCGCCACCGCGGTCACCCGCGCACTGCTCGGGTGGTGCGCCGACTGCTGACGCGGCTGACGGGCGAGCTCAGTCGGATCGAGCATGCGAGCCTCCGGAGCCCGCGAGGACCGGATCCCGGTCGGAGACCCGCCAGGACTCGGCGATGGAGCCGAGGGACTTCGGGCCGGTGTGGAGCATGACGACTCCGACCGGACGGATGCCCATGACCCGCAGACGTGTGGTGACGGCGACCAGATCGGTCGCCGAGGTCGAGTTGTGCCGGACGTTGATGATGACGCCTGCCCCCGGACCCACCAGCTGCTCGATGAGCGCGGATGCTCCGGGCTCGCACACCACGACCACCACGTCGAACTCCTCGTGCATCGTTGTGATGATGTCGGGAAGCTCGGAGACGAGCGTGTCGAGCGAGATGGGCTCGTCGGCGACGAAGACGGCACGTTCGTCGTCGCCGTCGGTGATCGATCCGCCGTCGAGAACCTCGTTCAGCGTGTGGCCGTGGCCGGTCACGTGCACCTCGCGGGTGTCGATGACGCACGCCGAGGCGCCGATCAGCCGCTGGGCTTCGATGAGCCCGGTGATCGCATCGTCATCGATCGATCCGTCCGAGGCAGGCACAACGATGTGGGTGCGCATGCCGCCGCCCGCGAGGGCGACGAGATTGCCGACCGCTTCCTCGTAGGCCGCGATCGCGCCGGTGTTCGAGGCGGGATGGAATCGGCTGCGCCGCGGGATCTGTCCGATGACGGGCAGACCGGACGACCGCCGGACGTCCGAGATCGTGCGCAGGCGACGGTTGGTGGTGGTGCGGTAGACCGCGACGATCGCGCCGAGAGCCAGACCGGCGATTCCGCCGAGTCCGGTGATCGCCGTGACCTGCGGCGAGATGGGTGCGAGGGGTTCGACGGCAGGGAGCACCTGATCGAGAGCCACGGTGTAGCGCGCGTCATCCTCGTCGTTCTCGGTCTCGCCGATCAGCTCCGAGAGGTGAGTGGCCGCCGAGTTGGCGATGTCTGCCGAGAGCTGCGCGGTCGGCGCGTCCGCGCGAACGATCAGCAGCACGGTGTCTGCGGTGTTCTCGGCCGACAGCATCCGCCGGATGTCGCGGTCGGGGTACTCGTCGTCATCGAGATCGAGGTCGTCGCGCACCGCGTCGATGACCTCGGGACTGTCGACCAGCGGCGGGTACGACTTGATGCGCGCGAGACTGAACTGGTTGCGCTCGAAGAGCGACGCCTCGGTCGAGTCGACGCGCAGCAGCAGCGTCGAGGTCGCGGCATACGTCTCGGGCAGCAGCTTGGTGACGAACCACCCCATGCCGGCACCGAGCACCGCGAGAACGACGATGACGACCCATCCTTCGCGCAGGATACGTCCGTAAGGGACATCTTCCATCGCCAACCCCCTCAGCCGAAGACAGGGCCTAAACCTATCATTCGCCGTCCGGTGCTCCGTCACCGCGCGGGCCGACCGACCGGCCGCCCGACGCCACGAGCCAGCGCAACCCCAGGCCTCCGAGCATCGACGCCCCGGCCAGTGCGAACGGCAGCGTCGACGGCTCCGCTCCCAGCACGAGCATGACCACCGCGGCGAGGATCGCGAGCAGCGTGTCGGAGAGCCGGATCACGAAGACGGCCACCTGGCGCCCGCCTACGGCCCCGAGCGCGCCGTAGGGAGTGACGATCGCCACGGACATCCCGTAGGCGAGCCACGCGATCACCGCCAGAGGATCGACCTGGACGTCGAAGAGCAGAGGACTCACCCAGGGGATGAGCACGACGGCGATCACGCTCATCAGCAGCGTGCCGATCACGAGGAACACGACGACCCGGTCGGCCTCGCGGACGGATCCGGCCCTGCCCGCCTTGTGCTGATCGGCGAAGCGCACGAACAGGAACGACGAGAGTCCGCCGATCACGAGGATCAGCGGAGAGGTGTACGTGCGTGCGGCCTCGAGCAGACCCACCGCGGCGAGGCCGGCGCCGGCGAGCACGAGAAGGCGCACCACCGTGAAGAGGCTGGGGCGCAGCACCTGCTGCAGTCCGCGCCACATCCCGTAGCGCCAGACGGCCGCGACATCCGCACCGCCGAGACCGACCAGGTGCCGGTCGGCCTTCGGCACGAGCATCCAGCCGACGAAGGTCGCCACGATCTGGCCTGCCGCGATCCCCCCGAGGAACGCCGCCAGAGAGAGGGTGCCGGTGAGATGGACGACGAGGATGATCGCGAGCGCGACCACGAACCCCGACACGTCGGTCATCGCGGTGCGGACGAACGACATGTGCGCGATCAGCAGCCGTCGCACGATCTCCTCGACGGCGAAGGCGGCGAGCGCCACCGCGAACAGCGCGGACTCGAGAACGTCGGAGAACCCGGTGAGCCACGCGATCAGGAAGGCTCCGACCGCGAGCACGACCGACGTCATGAGCAGCATGGCTTCGAGGCCCGCCCGGATCACCCTGCGCGAGCGGTCGAGCACCACCAGCGTGTCGCCCACCAGGCCGGTCACGACCGCGGTCGCGACGATCACCACTCCGTAGAGGATCGCGAAGCGCCCGTACTCCTCTATACCGAGCAGTCGCGCGACGAGGATCTGCAGCAGCAGTCCGATCCCCGCCTGCGCCGCCTGCCCCATGACGGCCCCCAGAGCCTTGCGTTTCATGTCGCCTCCCCGCGTGACATCCTGCCACGCGACGCGACGCGATAGAGTCGAGCCGTACGGCTGTGGGGGTCGTCGTGGATGGCGAGGGGAAGCCGTCCTCTCTGTGACGCCACCATGGACATCGACGTTTTCACGAGGGGGATCATGAAGGGCATCATTCTGGCGGGAGGATCGGGCACTCGCCTGCATCCGATCACGCTCGGAGTCTCGAAGCAGCTCATTCCGGTGTACGACAAGCCGATGGTGTACTACCCGCTGTCGACGCTCATGCTCGCCGGCATCCGCGAGATCCTCGTCATCACCACCCCGCACGATGCCGCTCATTTCGAGCGCCTGCTCGGCGACGGCTCGCAGTTCGGCATCTCTCTCACGTTCGCCCAGCAGGAGTCGCCCGACGGGCTCGCCCAGGCGTTCACGATCGGCGCCGACTTCATCGGCGACGACAGCGTCGCCCTGGTGCTCGGCGACAATCTGCTCTACGGCCCCGGCCTCGGCACGCAGCTCAAGCGCTTCGCCGACATCGACGGCGGCGCCGTGTTCGCCTATTGGGTCGCCGAGCCCGAGGCCTACGGCGTGGTGTCGTTCGACGACGAGGGCCAGGCCGTCTCGCTCGAAGAGAAGCCGAAGAACCCGCAGAGCAACTACGCCGTGCCCGGACTCTACTTCTACGACAACGACGTGATCGACATCGCCCGGAACCTTGCTCCGAGCGCCCGCGGCGAGTACGAGATCACCGACGTGAACCGCGAGTACCTCGAGCGCAAGAAGCTGCAGGTCGAGGTGCTGCCCCGCGGAACCGCCTGGCTCGACACCGGGACGTTCGATCAGATGACGGATGCCGCCGACTACGTGCGCACCATGGAGCGCCGCACCGGCATGAAGATCGGCGTGCCCGAAGAAGTGGCCTGGCGGCAGGGATTCCTGACCGACGACGAGCTTCGCGCCCGCGCCGAGGCGCTCGTGAAATCCGGCTACGGCTCGTATCTGCTCGACCTGCTCGAAAGGGGTCGCGTATGACCCGTCTGCTCGTGACCGGCGGCGCCGGCTTCATCGGATCCAACTTCGTGCACCACGTCGTCGCGCACACCGACGCACACGTGACGGTGCTCGACAAGCTCACCTACGCCGGCAATCGCGCATCTCTCGCCGGGCTCCCCGCCGACCGCGTCGAGCTCGTCGAGGGCGACATCGCGGATGCCGAGCTCGTCGACTCCCTGTTCGCCGATGTCGACGCCGTGGTGCATTACGCGGCGGAATCGCACAACGACAACTCCCTGCACGATCCGCGCCCGTTCCTCGACACGAACATCATCGGCACGTACACGCTGCTCGAAGCCGCGCGCAGGCACCAGCGCCGCCTGCACCACATCTCGACCGACGAGGTCTACGGCGACCTCGAGCTCGACGACCCGCAGCGCTTCACCGAGAGCACGCCCTACAACCCGTCGTCGCCGTATTCGTCGACCAAGGCGGGAAGCGATCTGCTCGTGCGCGCCTGGGTGCGCTCATTCGGCGTGCAGGCGACGATCTCGAACTGCTCCAACAACTACGGCCCGTACCAGCACGTCGAGAAGTTCATCCCGCGACAGATCACGAACGTCATCCGCGGCGTCCGTCCGAAGCTCTACGGCGCGGGGCTGAACGTGCGCGACTGGATCCACGCCGACGATCACTCGTCGGCCGTGCTCACGATCCTCGAGAAGGGCGTGATCGGCGAGACCTATCTCATCGGCGCCGACGGCGAGAAGGACAACCGGTCGGTCGTCGAGCTGATCCTCACGCAGATGGGACTCGACGCCGACGCGTACGACCACGTCACGGATCGTGCCGGCCATGACCTGCGCTACGCGATCGATTCGACCAAGCTGCGCACCGAGCTCGGCTGGCAGCCGCAGTTCTCGGACTTCGAGTCGGGACTGGCCTCGACGATCGACTGGTACCGGGCGAACGAGGAATGGTGGGCGCCCTCGAAGGACGCCACCGAGTCCTTCTACGCGGCGAAGGGCCAGTGATGACCGAGTTCGGCAAGGCGCTCACCGTGATTCCGACCCCGATTCCCGGGCTGCTGCTCGTCGAGCTTCCGGGGCACGGCGACTCCCGCGGCTGGTTCAAGGAGAACTGGCAGCGCGAGAAGATGGTCGCCGCCGGCCTGCCCGACTTCGGACCCGTGCAGAACAACATCTCGTTCAACGATGCCGTCGGCACGACCCGCGGCATACATGCGGAGCCCTGGGACAAGTGGGTCTCGGTGGCGACCGGCCGCATCTTCGGCGCGTGGGTCGACCTGCGCGAGGGCGAGACCTTCGGCACCGTCTTCACAGCCGAGATCGACCCGTCGCGCGCGATCCTCGTGCCCCGCGGAGTCGGCAACTCGTACCAGACGCTCGAGGCGGACACGGCGTACGCCTACCTCGTGAACGACCACTGGTCGGCCGATGCGGAGTACTCGTTCCTCAACCTCGCCGACGAGACGGCGGCGATCACCTGGCCGATCCCCCTCGCCGAGGTCGAGATCTCGGCGAAGGACCTCGCCCACCCGCGACTCGCGGACGTGTCCCCGATCGGTTCGCGCAAGACGCTGGTCATCGGCTCATCCGGCCAGCTGGGACTCGCGCTGCGCAGCGTTCTCGGCGATGCCCCGCACATCGAGTACACGACGCGCGAGACCTTCGACCTCTCCGCTGCGGATCTCTCGAGCGCACGGCGTTGGCGCGATTACGGCACCATCATCAACGCCGCCGCCTACACCGCCGTCGACCAGGCCGAGACCGCCGACGGGCGCGCAGCCGCCTGGGCGGCGAACGTCACAGGCGTCGCGGAGCTGGCCCGCGTCGCCACCGAGAACGGCCTCACCCTCGTGCACGTGTCGAGCGACTACGTGTTCGACGGGTCGAAGTCCGGCGCCTACCTCGAGGACGACGCGGTCGGCCCCCTCGGCGTCTACGGCCAGACGAAGGCCGCCGGCGACGCGATCGTCGCGACGGTACCCCGGCACTTCATCATCCGCACGTCCTGGGTGATCGGCGAGGGTCGCAACTTCGTGCGCACCATGGCAGCTCTGGCCGAGCGCGGTGTCGCACCCCGCGTGGTCGCCGACCAGATCGGACGACTGACCTTCACCGACGACCTCGCCTCGGCGCTCGCCCACCTGCTGTCG
>NZ_JAGGPD010000205.1 GCF_018613995.1 Microbacterium sp. ISL-103
CTGCGGACGAGCCTCAACCCAACCATGCCGGTCACCGGCGCCACTTGACTTGAACACGACCACCGGGATCGCCACCTCAGCGAGTGCCGCACCGCCGTGATATCCGGACTTCTTCGCGGCGAAACGCACACCGTCCGACACCGCGAGCACGCTTTCGCCACCGTCGATAAGCACGCGAGGGCCACTCACCAGCACTTCATCGGGTTGCACCGGGCCTGTCTCCGGGCTCCGGAAGCGTGCCGCCGCACCGGGCGTGCTGCGCAGCTCGCTGCCCCTCTCCACCATATGTCCGTGATCGGAGGTCAGAATCACCACTCGGCCGGCATCCTGCGCGGCACCCAGCAACGCTGACAGATTGGCGATCTGGTCCACCTGCCAGCGGAGTGAGTCGACCTCGGCGGTCGCGAGAGCGTCGTCGATGGTGTTGAGGACGACACCCACGACCTTCCGTCCGTGATCGGCGATAGCGTCCGTGACGATCGGTGGGAGCGCCTGCCCTGCTTCGGATCTCAGGTCGTCCTTGTGGAAGGCGACGCCTCCGACCGCAGCAGCGAAACGAGCCTTCTCAGTCATCTGATTACCCGCGAGTAGCTCTCCGGCGAACAGCGACGTCCGCGAATACTCCGTGATCGTCGGCAGAGCCGCGACGGCGACCGCGCGCCGCAGGTTCGTCGAACGCACGATCTCCGACCAGCCGCGACCCGGCAGTTCGGCGGCCAGCTCTGTCGCGGTCGCGAAGCTCATTCCATCAAGCACGATGAGCAGCACGCGGTCATTGGCGGCGAGGGGCACCACGACTTTCGCCAGCAGGTCCTCGACCCCGACAACAGCATCATCCGCGATGGTCCCGCCGGTGAGAAGTCCGGCCGCTAAGCGGTCGTGCTCGCGGCGTTCCATCTGCACCGCATGAGCGAGGGCACCATATGCGTGCGCGAGTGTCTGATTGTGATCGCCGTCCCAGATGTCGCCGAGAGCACGCTCAACCCACGCGCCATCTGCCTCATAGGCCCGAAGCGCCGTCGAGAAGTTCGCGGGGGCCAGGCGGGTCCCACTTAGCCAGCGCACCAGACGAACGGCCATCGCTGCGGTCGAAAGCGAACGTCCGATCGTCGAGGCGGCGTGATGCCGCTCGACGGCCGCGAAGGCCCGCTGCACCTCGGCCGCAGTGTCAAGGTTTGGTGCTTCCACCGATGCTTCGATCGCCGCGGCAAGCGCCGCCACCCGCACGCGGAGGCCTGCTGACAGGAAATCGGAGGCCTCCGCCCCCGCGACCCAATCGAGCTCCGCGCAGAGCGCTTCAGCCTGGTCGAGAACCTCGCGCCCATTCCCATCAGCGAGCAGCCGCTGAGCAACCCGCCGCGATGCATCGCCAAACCGACGGGCGGCATCGGCGGGGACCCCACCGCCGATGTACGTTTCGATTCGCACCCGTGCGGCCGCTGTCGACGTATCGGATGCCACCGCACCGGAACCCCACAGCTCGCCGGCGACCAGCCCGACAGCAATCGCGGAGACGTGCCCTCCGCCCGCGGCCGCGCGCATTGCCAGAGCGAAGTCGGCCCCGATGTAGGTCGAGACGGCACGCATCAGAGCCTGGCGAGTTTCGGGAGCCAGCTCTCGAACCCTCGCGCGCACACCCGGATCGTCGAGGGGCGCCAGCACGGTGACCAGATCGAGGTCGTCAAGTCTGCTGAGTCCCAACGTCGCGAGGATCAGCGACCGCACCACGTGGTCCGGCGTGAGGACTGCACCCGGAGCCGGCGGATAACCTCGTTCCGGTCGTAGCGTAGCGAGCATCCCCGCGACCCACTGCCCCAGTTCCTGCACGTGACGCGGAACGTTCTGCTCACGGACGCCGAACAACCCGGGGACCAAGCTCCACTCGTCGAGCGGGGTCACCTTCTGGCGATACGCATCCAGCACGACGGCCGAGCCGAGCTCGCGTTCCGTCAGGGAGGTGAGAACGACGACAACCTCATCATCCGACGCGGCACGCATCGCGTCGAGCACCGCCAACCCCGAAACTCCTTCGACTACCCGCACCGGGGTCTCACGCACCACGATCACCGGCGCACCAGTCCAAGTCGGCTGTGCACGAACCAGTAACGTGCGCGCTTGTCTGCGCGCAGAAGACAGCCACGCGTCCACGTGCTGACGAAGGGCGATCTCGGTGACAACGGATGCGGCCATTGCTCAGTCGATCTTCCAACTGATGGTGACTCCGGCAGCATGCGTGCTCCCGATCTCTTCCTTCAGCTCGGCGAGCACTCGGTCGAGGTCGGTCAAAGCCGCGTACCGCGTGCCCGACGACGCCCCGTGCTCGGGACCCGGATCCGTCGGACCAGGCTCAGGCACGACCGGCCGAGGAGCGACCGACGCTGGCCCCGCCTGGACCACAAGCGACCGCGCCTTGACCGCGACGTCCTTCAGCCTCGGCTCGAGGGGCACGACCGACTCATCCACCGCGGCGGCGGCGCGAAGCTCGGAGAGCAACGCTTCGAACGAGGCATCCGCTCGAGACCTTGCGGCATCGATCATGCCCCAGTCGAGGCCGCTCAATTCGCGCACCAAGCGCTCCGCAGAACCAAAGGTGCGCCCGAAAGCACTGAGTTCGTCGGGCAGGTCGAAGGTCGCCAGCGTCTCGATGACGTCCTTATCAGAGCGCGCCTTCGTTACCTCGGCGATCAGGTCGTTCACCCGACGAGCCGTCGCAACCCGGCCCACCCCAGCGACCTCCGTACCGAGCACCGCGGCGTGAGCCTCGAGCTGCGCAAGGAGATCTGCGACAGCGCTCGCCGAAACCTTGTAGCGCACATCTGCAGCGAACCGAGCGACAGCACGAGGCGTCAGGTTCGACTCGGGTGCAAACCCGAACAATCCGCCCGCGCGTAGCTTGGCGAGTTCCCAATCTTCGAAGGTCGGCAGGTTGGCCTTGCGCGCGGGTGCACCATCGGGGAGCGATTGCAGGCTCGGGCGCCCGACGCCGACGAACTCCCAGTTGCCGAGCACCGCCCACGTGAGCAGAACGGCGTTCTCCATCGCGGTGGTCATGCCCCATGCGTCGAGCCTGGAGCGCAGGGCACCCACGGTGATCTCAGTACCAAGTTCACCCTCCCAACGGGCGAAGTCCCGGGTCCAACCGAAATGCGCACCGTCGACGACCACGACGTTCTCATTCAGGGCACCAAGCCGGAGCGGCATCACGAGCTCGCGGGCAAGCTTCTGCTCCGCCTGGCCGAGCCCCTGTCGGCGCCCTCCCGCCTCGATGGTGGCGGTGACGAGTTCAAGAGCGTCAGTGAGCCGCCGGATCGAGACTTCCTCCGCGCCGAGATCAGGATGATTGGGGAACTCATGCGCCCAGGCCGTGTCGATCGCATGCCTCAGGCCGGTGAGCAAAGTCCCGGTCGGTGGCGGAGCGATGGTGAGACCGTCCACAAGCGGAGAGAAGATCTGATTCCCGGAGAGATCAGACCCGACATTGAGTTCCTCCGGTGCGTGTACCCCGTAAGCCTGCCGAAGAGCCGTCGTGAGACTGTCTCGCAACGTGCGCTGCCTGGCTTCGAGCGTCTGCCTCGCGGGGCCGCGATCAGCAAGAGGCAGGTGAGCCGCGTTGGCATCGAACCTGCCCCCCGTGAGCAGGAAGTCGAGCAGCACGAGCTTCCCAAGATCCTCCTGCCTTGCGTCCGAGAGAAAATTCGGGATCCACGCGATCGTGTTCGCCGACCGACCGTGATCCCGGAGGTTTTGGAGACGAGCGACGTCATAGGCCGGCGAGAAGTCACCACTGTCGTATGGAAAATCGATGATGACCCGCCACTGGTCATCGCCGTGAATCAAATCACTGTCGTGCACGTCTTGCTCATCACGTACGTTGCCGAACTTCACCGTCACGGAGCGCTTCTGTCCGCGCCAGACATGGCCAAGCTGCAACCCAATGAGACTTGTCGAGACAGCGGGGAGGCCCAGCTCCTCAGCAATGAGACGACGCACCAGTTCGCGCCTGGTCTGCTGGTTATCCTCTGGGCCGATGCCATCCAAGATCGAGTCATAGTCAACTCCGCTGAGCGTGGCAGTGATGATCGGGTCGTGCCCGTCCCCGATGCTGATCTCGCCGAATTCCGTCGCCCACTGGCGAACGGTGCCGAGCACCTGACCTGCCTCGTCGCCCGGAATGAAGGCTGTGATCGTGCCCCAATTGAGCGCTGCGAGCTTCGCCGCGGTCAGGTTCGCGAGTGAGGTGGCTTCGGGAGCGAGGGCTGCAATGAGGACCGTCTTCGCAAGCCGGTCCTCCGTCGTGAAGGGATGTTCGCGGTCGAGGTCTGCTGCTCGCCCCTCGTTGAGCCCGTGCTTGCGGAGCAAATAGGGCCGCATCTTGTCCCGATAGAACTTCGCCGAGATCGCGAAGTGACGCTTCATCTCGTCGGTGAGCGGCTGCGATCCGCCGAGCACGATCGGTGCATACAGGTCGCCGACCGGGATCACGTCGCGCACCAGCAGGGTGTCGCGCCCGTCGCTGAGCAGTTCGGCCATGAGCTTGAGCGCCGTGCGCTCGCGCTGCATCAGGCTTGACAGTGCCACCATCGTGTCGACGAGTGCGGGGCTGAACGGATAGACGTCGGCGAAGGCCTTCTCGTCGGAGTTCGCCTCATCGGAAAGCAGATACCCCCACGCGGCGTAGTCGCGTTTGACCTCGGCGAGCGCGGTCCCGAGAGTCGACCCAGCTTCAGAATCTACAGGGCGCAGCAATCGCTGCTTGACGATCTTGGGGAGGTCCGCCGCCTGCAGCTTGATCTTGTCGAACCGGTCTTCCCAGTATGCGAACAGCTGCCCTTGAGCGACTCGCTGCGCCGTCGCCACATGCGAGCCGATGAAGTCTCGGAGGTCTCGCTGTCGTGCCAGGAACGATGTGATCGGGATCGGCAGGTTGGCTGCCGCGTTCTCCGCAAGTTGCACGACCTTTTCAATCTCGTTCTGCACCCAGTCCTGGTTGGCGAGGTGTTGACCGAGCCACAGCACGATCTCATCGATGAGGAACACGAGTCCCTGGTAGCCGAGGCTCTTCGCGTGGGCCGTCATCGCACGAAGCCCGTCCGCCATGGGCAGCCACTCCCCGGCCCGGACAGATGCCTTGAAATAAGACGAGACCAGATCCCCGACGAGACGATCGCGATCAGGATTTCCCGGTTCCAGTTTCGCGGCCGCGTCGAAGGTCTCCGCGTCCCATGCTGCGCCGAGGTCACCCCACGCATCGTCTCCTCCGCCGAGGCCGTCGAAGAACGAGTCGTCGCCCATGCGCTCGCGAAGCGACTGCGCATCGGCGAGCAGTCCGTCGCTCACATGCAGGACGGGCGCGGGTGCATCCGGATGGTTCTTCGCCACGGTCGCGATGTACCCGCCGAACAGCGCATCCTCGAAAGACTTTGCGCCGAGCAGGTTGTAATCGAGGACGAGAAGGCGCCGTTCGAGCGTCTCCTGCCTCGCCGCGACCACTGCTTCCAGCCCGGGGATCTGCCTCGCGGGGATGTCTCCGGAAAGCAACAGGTGCAGCACCGCCATGTAGTGCGACTTACCGGAACCGAACGATCCGTCGAGGAACGCACCACGCGATGACTGCCTGCTGAGCGAACCGGCGACCAGATCGAGCCCTTCACCGACCGCGTCGGCGATCGAGGCTGTGACGACGTAGTCGCGGATGGTCTGCTCATGTCGCGCCACGCCCTCGTCGAGCTTGATGACGAAGTCGGCTGCCTCAACCCGCTTCGGCAGATCGATGAGCTCCCGAAGCGGAGAACTGAGGGTAAAGGTCATGCCTTTTTCCTTCCACGAGTTGCGGGCGCCGGGCGCCACGCGCGCACAGTGTCAGCGCCGATTCCGAGTCGGCCGAGGAGCGCTGTCATGGCGCCAGAGATGGCGGATGCAGGGCTCACGCCCGACCGTGCGTCGATGTCGCTGTGCCACTGGTCGAGCCACGGCTGCAGTTCGATAAGGGCGCCCACGAGCGGGATGACCTGCTCCTCCGGGGCGCCGGAGCGAGCCACGTCGTTCGCTAGGCGCGCGATCGCCTGCCCACGCTCAGCATGATCCCAGCCCGCCCACCCGTATAGCTCGGTGTTGTCGTCAGGAAGTCGCGATCCGGGGAAGGAGAGGAAGCGTTCCTTGGGCACGTCAAGTTTGCCTCGGGCCGACCAGTAGGTCGGCTTCAGAAAGTCCGCTTGTGCATACTTCGGCGGCACGGGCACCGCGACCTGCTCGCCGCGATCCTCCGCACGCTGCAGTCCCCACGTGCGCTCCCATGCGCGGAACTTCTCGATTCCAGCGGGCTTGTATCGCAAGGGTGCGAACGCTGGGACGGCCTTACCTGCGAGGAGCTTGCCAACCTCGGTCGTCAAGTCACAGTCCTGAGATCCAGTGTGAATGGTCAGCAGTTCGCGCACTCGTTCGTCGTGACGCAACGCATCTGCAATCTGCGCCGCGGATCTGGCGAGGGGACGCTCGGAGCTGTCTAGCCAAAGCTCCGGTGCCTCTAACCGCTCGAGCAGTTCCTTCACTATCTCCTTGGACACAAGGACGTCCCAGCCTGGCGTCTCCCACTTGCGTTTGAAGTCCGGGGTCTCGAGCAGTCGAATTGCGGCATTTCTCGTGATCTCATTGAGTCTGCTTTCGACGAGCTCGGCGTATCCCACATCGGGAAAATCTGGCACCTCCGTCACCGACACTGTCGCGAATTCGTCGAGCCAACGCGTGACCAGATCCCCTGCTGCAACCCTGCGCGCAAGCACGATCTCTGCTGGCCGCTCCCCGACCTCCAGGCCCTGTTCGACATCGACCGGAGCCGTTGCGACCAGATCAGTCAACCCGTAGGCCGAGTATGTTGCCCAATCTAACTCCTCTTGAACGCTCACCATAAGCGCGCGCACTATTGCCCAGCGTTCGCCAGCTTTACGGAGCGCTTCGTTGAGTGATGCGCCTTTCGCCAGGGCCTGTGGCAGTAGCGACGCGGACTCGGCTGCTAGCTGATCTAGACGGACAGCATAGGCTCCGAGCGACATTGGTGGCACCGGGAACTCTTGCAATTTCGTCACCGTGAATTCGTAGAAGTCACGCCACTTTTCGTCTTTGCTACTGCCCCCTCCAGGCCCTCCCTTATTGTGGCTTACCTGTTTGAGCCAGAAACATGCGGTGGAGGAGTTTAGCACCCCGAGCAGATCGTAGTGCTCGTCTTCGGTAGCACCCTCGGGCAGCTTGATAACCGGTGCCGACTTGTTGAATACCGTCGCGCCACGTGATAAAACAAAATGGTTATGTGTCGCAACGAATGCGAAGGTCAGCAGGCGATCGCTATTCAGCCGCCCCGGGTGGGCGAAAGCGTACTCTCCCCACCATTGGCCACGCTCCGTGGGGTTCTGACCAAAGAAGATCACTGCATCGAGTGACCGACGATAGGGCCAGTACGTCGCGGAGTCCTTCGCCGGAGTGCCGTGCGCATATGGATCCAGCACGAGCCGCGACTCGTGCACTCTCCAATCGCGAATACCTTCGCCCTCAATGTAAGGCCGCATCGGTGCGCGCTCCCACAACGATGCGCCAACCCGCGCGTCCCGTACGTGAAAATCATCTGAACCAGTGATCGCACCGAAACCGGCGCTCTCGATTACATCGTGTAGGCGCGATTCACGCGCCGCCTCTACCAGTGCTTTCAACTCACCCGCCCCACCACCAGTCAGCGACCAGGGAAAGCGAGAATAGGTGTCTCGCGGCATGTCGGCGACAGTAACGTGCGTGCCAGAATAGCCGGGAGAGTTGACGTGATCGACGATGTCGCGCCAGACCAGGCCCTGAGCTGGGTCGGCGGGCTGTCCCGGCTCACCGCGTACGCCCAGCACCGCACGGACCACATCGGACTGCGGTTTGCGGGGTCGACCGACCAGAATAACCGTCGGCGTCCCGTGCCCCGGAATGTAGGCACCCGATGTGTCGATGATGTGACTCAGATCGACATACTCCGGGCGGGTCGTTCCCGTATAGGTACCCGCCAGGAACTTCTCGATCAGCTTCTTGCCGAACTCGCGCTTCATAAAAGAGTTCGACGTGATCTGACCCACGTGGCCCGCACCACTTGCAGCATCGGGCTGCTTGGCAAGGCGGAACAGCAGCTCCATGAACGGCACCGACAGCGCGTACTTACCGTGGCACGTCGAGTAGCGCGCACGATAACAGTCGCGTAGCTTCGCATCCGGAGGCTGAATGTACGGCGGGTTCGCCACAACCACGTGGTACTGGCCCTGGTCCAGAATGTTCGCGTGCTCCCGCAGGTCTTCCGCCTGATAAGCGAAATCTTCATCGTCGCCCATGTCGAGCTTCGCTTCTGGGCTCTGCCCTCCGAGCAACGAGTCGCCGATCGCGAGGTGGTACCGGAACGCCGGTGCTGAAACGAGGGTCTGGATCCCGGCCGCCTTGATCGCCGCGACGGTCAAGCGGAACCGCGCGATCGCGACCGCGAACGGGTTGAGGTCGACACCGTGGATCGACTCGAGCGCGCGCTGCACGCGGGCGCCTTTGTCAAGCCCGGGCGAGATCTCGGACCACTCGGCTATGAGCCTGTCGAAAGTGCCGAGCAGGAAGTGTCCCGAGCCGCAGGCCGGGTCGATCACCTTCAGTCCGTTGAGACCGAATTCCTTGATCGCCGGCGTGAGGGTGAGGTCGAGGATGAACTGTTCGACGAACACTGGAGTCTGCAACAGCGCATACGTCTTCTTCGCGTGGTCGGACAGGTCCTGGTATAGATCGCCCAGAAAGCGAGTGCCGAGCTCCGGGTCGCTGAAGTCGTGGACGAGCGCGCCACCGGGTGTGGTGCGCCGGAAGAACGCCAGTAGCCCATCGGAGGCAGTCGCCGAGATCTCGGCGTGCCATACGGCCGAGTGAGCGCGGTCCACCAGCGGGCCGCCAGCAGGCAGGTCCGCGAGCGTGCCGAACGCCTGTTGCAGCCAGTCTCGCGAGGTCATGGTCGGCGTCGCTGCGTAGAAGGCGGCTTCGTTCTCCACCGCACGCTCCAGACCTTCGCCAGGGGCCGCGATCCACGGCTGTGACACCGCTCGCCCAGCGTTCGTCGCGCCGACGAGAAGCCCGTTGTCTTCACAGAACCGGATGAAGACACTCGCGATGATCCAGGCGACGCCCGCCTGCGCAACCTCTCCATCACGCCAATCGATCCACGCGAGCCCAGTCCGCTCCTTCTCCTTCGCCCGCGTGTACTCATCCCGAAGTCGCGCACCCCATGCATTGTTCTCGTCTTCGGCACGCACACGAAGGTCCGCCTCGAGCATCTTGAGTTCGCGCTTGAGGTCGGCGAGGAGCGTGGCGGAGTCGATCACTGGGCATCGACCTTTCGTGTGAGAGAAGGAGTGTTCTCGGCAAGGGCAGTCATGGGAGGTCCTGCGTCCACGGGAGAAGCGGGTGCGAAGGCAGACTCGGGCGCGAGCTCCAGCCAGCCGTCGGCGCCGTACGGCATCGGCACACCGTCGAGGTCAGGCGTGCTGCCCGACAGAGGTCGGGGGAGCACGAACCAGCGGGCTGCCGCTCGCGGGGTGGACATGTCCATCACCGCGTTGACGAGATCGATCAGGCCGAGGCGTGCCAGCACTGCAACATTGAGGAAGACTGTCGGCTGCGGCGACGCCATCAGTTCGTTCCACGCTGGCGTGATGGCGCGGCGGGCGAGCTGTTGGAGGTTGCGGCGGTCCTGGGCGCCGGCGTCCGGACCATCGGCGCCGAGCACGACCCGCCACTGGATGTTGTGCTCATCAGCGGCCGCGCGCAGTGCCCCGAGAGCGACATCTGCGAGATCAACAACCCGCAAGTCATATCCGTGCGCGAGCATCGAGGTAGCGAGCGAAACGGGCCGACGTCGAGACACGACGAGCACGAGGGCGCTGCGATCTCGGATCGATCCCTGCAACCGTGCTGCCACTGCGGGGTCACCTGCCGCGCGCCCCCAGGTCGTCGACGACCCGGTCGCGGTGGCCGATCCCCCATCTGCCGCATGTATCGCGTACTTGCCGAGATCTGGACGCCATTCCAGATGCGGCATCGCCGCACGCACCGCTCTGTCGAGGTTCGGGCGCGACGGGATGCTGGCAACCGCAGGAAAGCGCGCACGCACCCGCTGCTCGATCGTCACGACCGCCACTTCGCGTGTGGCGGCCGACCGCAACGCGTACTCGACCGCACGCTCGGGAGACAGCGTCGACCGATAGGCCTCCCCCATCGACGACATCCGTCCCTCTGCTGACAAGCCAATGGCGAGTTGGGCGATACGTGCATCGCTCAGGCGCAGCCGTGCAGCATCCTCTCCGCGCAGCGTTTCGCGGAGGCGTGATGACGCGACCACGTCCTCTGCGGCAAGCAGTTCATCGACGATCACCGCCCGGCGCAGGACTTCTTCGAGGTGCGTCTCCGCGTCGTCGAAGCTCAGGCCAGAGCCGTCGTCCGGGGCGTAGGCCACCACGATGCGCGTGCGGTCTGCCGCACGCTGGAAAACGAACTTCGGCTCCCGGTACCGCGCATCCAATTCGAGGATCGCCTGCACGACGGCGGTGGCGACCTTCGTGCGCTGCTGTTCGTCATCGATCGTCGATCCGTACTCGCGCAACAGCTTCGCCGCGAGCTCATCGACCGTCGCAATTCCTTCGAGATCGCGCAGCCAACGGGACACATCGTCTGCCGCCGTCTTGAGCGTCCCACCCTTGCGGAGTCGCTTGAAACGGTCCTCCGGAGATTCTCCCGGCTTAGAAGAGATCGCACTCAAGAACGTCTCGACGGCGCGACGACCGGGAGCCACCGGCGCCTCGGTGGTCGCGGTGGTGTGCGAGAGCCGCTCCCGCCACTCCCGGAGGCGGGAGGTAATCTCGCGGCGCACCTGTTGACCACTGCCGCGGATCTGATTGATGACCATCGGGGGAACACCCAGCAGTTCACCCACGGTCGTCGCGTTAACCCGCGCGACGACCGAAAGCGCGCGGGCGCTGAGGCCTGCGTCGGCAAGAAGAGTGTCGAGGGTCGCCGCATCCGCTCGCGCGTCGTTCGCCTCGGCGGCCCCGTCATCGACGATCGCTCCGGAGAGCGCCGCCGCCCATGCCCCGCGCATGGCGTCGAGCGACTCGTGCCTATGCTTCGCATCCGGATACAGGGCCATCCGGAAGAAGGCCACGAGCCCGTCGGTGACTCCGGTGTCGAACATGCTGGATTGCACGACTGGCGCGTCCTCGGGGCCGACTGGAGCATCCCCAGATTGCCACCAGACCGGGTCGCCCGACGCGAGTTCGAACAGCGTCGCGGCGATCGCGAATCGTTCGGCGGCCGAGTCGTATTGCCGTCGTCCGCCTGCACCGAGATATGGATCCAGGTACGGCCGCGATCCCGAGCGGATGTTCGCGAGCGGTTCTTCCGCCAGGGAGAAGTCGAACAGAGTGAGACGCGGCTTTCGGTTACCCGGATCCGGCTTCACTGCGAGGTTCGAGGGCTTGATATCGCGGTGGAACACGCCCCGCATCTCTAGGTGCGAAACCATCTCGAAGAGGTCCGCGCCGTAGCGCTCCAACTGTTCGATCGTCGCGCGTCCTTCGAGCCGAATCCGGTCGGCGAGCGTCTCGGTTCCGGCGTCCGTCATCAACAGGCCCTGGCGGGTGCCGACGAGGATCGGTCCGTCGAGCCCCTTGACGATCCCCGGATGGTCGGGCCGGCCGCGAACCGACGATTCGA
>NZ_JAGGPD010000206.1 GCF_018613995.1 Microbacterium sp. ISL-103
GGTGATGGGCATGACCTCGAACGCGGTCTCGGCGCTGGCCTCGCGCGCACGTGACGGCTTTCGTCGAGCCTGGCTCGAGGCGCACATCCACGATGCGTCCCGAGGGGCGGACTGCCGCTGGTTCTGCGAGCGCGTCGTCCGCTCTCGCGGTCAGCCGATCGGGGAGGACGACATCGATCGGCTGAGGCATCACATGGCACTCTGCAACGCCTGCCGACTCGTCGCGGCCGAGATCGACACCGTCTCGCAACGACTGCGGTCGATCCTTCCCGCCGCTCTGCTCGGAGGAACGGCGGCGGCTGTCTAAATGGGCGAGGAGGCGGCGTCGCGCGGATGAACGGTCAGAGCACGGGGCGCGAGGCGACAGACAGCCGCAGCCACAACCACAGTCGGGTGTCGGGTGAATCGAGGTCGATCCCCAGTTCGTTGCGGACGACGTCGAGACGGTATCGGACGGTGTTCTGATGCACGTGCAGCACGGCCGCCGTCTCTCGCACGCTGCCCAGTTGATCGAGAAAGATGCGCATGGTGCGCGACAGATCGGTTCCGTGGGCGGCATCGTGCTCTGCCAGCATGCTCGCGCTGTCGCCCACCGCGGTGTCGAGGCCCTCGATGAGATCGGTCACCTGCAGGATCGCCAGTCGGTCACGCATGTCGTCGAACGTCGCGATCCTGGCGTGCCTGCGGCTGTCGTCGCTCACGGGAGAGCTCATCAGCACACCGGCCGTGGCGCCGGCCTGTCGATACGAGCGGGCGATCCCGTTGATGTCGTAGGCGCGGGTTCCGATGCCTGCGATCAGCGCCGTGTCGGTGCGGATCACCGACTGGGCGAAGGTGTGCGCCCGTGCGGCGATCGCGCCGGGGATGAGCGTCACGATCTGCGTGCCGATCACCGCGCTGTGCGACCCCGGGAACGCCGCGCTCGACACGCTGATCGCCAGGTGCAGCAGTCGGTGCAGACCCCGCATGGCCTCGACCTCGTCGAACGTGTCGACGCGGAAGCAGACGATCGTGCACCCGCCCTCGGGACGGATCAGCAGCTGCGAGGCCGCATTCCGCGCATGCCGTTCGTCTTCGACGAGGGTGCGCAGCAGCCCCGAGTTGCGCTGGTCGCGGTCGGCCGCATCCTCTCTGGCGCGCAGGAGGTGCTGCGCGGCGATCGGCTCCATCTCCTCGAGAAGGGTGCGGGTGCGCGCAGCCGATCTCGGATCTATCTGGATCACCCAGAGCGATCCGAGAAGCTCGCCGGATGCTCGCACCGCGATGCCGACACGACCGAACTGGTCGGAGTCGGACGGGAAGTGACGCGCGTTCTGGGCGCGCAGCAGCGACTGGTAGTCGATGTCGGCGGAGATGGGGATCTCCTCCTGCAGCAGCAACGTCGTCCGCCGGCGGATGTCGTCGATCGGCTGGTCGCTGTGGGTGGAGTATCCGACCACCTGACCCGTGGAGTCGACGACGCTGACGGCACCCTCCGTGAGGGTCGCGAGTGCGTTCGCGAGCCCGAACAGACCGCCCATCCGCACTTCCGTCACATGTCCGACCGAGTGCGCGCTGAGCAGCGATCGCAGCACATTCGCGAGCTGCGCCCAGTCGCCGTCGGTGTGGTGGAGGACGGTGAGCGCCTCGCCTGCGCTCGCTGCCGAGTCGGCCGGGTCGCCGTCGGCGCGACGCACCACGAGTGCTGCGGCGCTGGCCGCCGCCAGCTCGGCGGCCAGCCCGGGCACGCCGGAGCGGCTCACGCCCGCACCGAGCACGATGCGGCCGGCGTAGTCGGTCTTCGACGTGCTCGGGTCGTAGAACTCCACGCCGTCGAAGGTCGTCGCATCGACCCGCGTCGCCCCGATCGGGGACGAGAGAGCGCCGTCACTGACGAGCACTGCGTCGCGCAGAGTCGGCGCATCGAGGTCGATCTCGTCGGGAGGCGAGGTCATGGACGCTTCTCCATTCAGAAAGGGCAAGGCTCATAGGAATCTACATATCGGTCAGATCGGTCGCCCGTAAGACTGAGAGTACGAGGTCGAAGGGCTCCTCGTCAGAAATTCGACCATCGTTCGCGTTTCCCGTGCCGATGGAATCCGGCACCGTCGCCCCCGACAGGACACTCCCATGAACAGCATTCCCGCTCTCCCGCGCCGATCGAGGTCTACCGTCGCTCTGCTCGGCGTCGCGATCCTGCTCACGGGATGCGCCGCGCAGAGCACCTCGGAGCCCGGCGCCGATGCGCCCGCGATGCAGCCGGTGGCAGGCGCAGTGGCGCTCCTCCCCGACGAGCTGCAAGACGGCGGCGTTCTGCGCGTGGCGATCCCCACGAATGAGCCGCCCACACAGTTCTACCGCGAGGGCACGCACGAGATGACGGGGATCAACCCCGACATCGCCCGCCTCATCGCCGGAGCGCTCGGACTCGATGCCCAGATCGAGGTGACGACGTTCGACACGATCATCCCCGGGATGAGCGCGGGCCGATACGACCTGACGGTCTCGTCGATGACGCCGACGGAGGAGCGGATGACGCAGCTCGATTTCGTCGACTACGTGCAGATGGGCAGCGCGCTCGCCGTGCCGGCGGGCAACCCGCAGGACCTGTCGTTCGACGAGCTGTGCGGCAAGCGCGTGGCGGTGCTGAAGGGCTCGTACCAGCTCACGGTCAACGTTCCGGGTTTCGATCAGGCGTGTGAGGAGGCGGGAGAGAAGCCTCTCGAGATCCTGCAGTTCCAAGACACCAGGCAGGCCGTGTCGGCGCTGCTCAGCGACAGGGCCGACGTGGTCTACGCGGACTCGCCGATCCTGGGCTACGCGGTCTCGCAGGATTCGAAGCTCGAGGTCGGCGACGAGAACGACTTCGCGCCGGTGGCGGTCGGCATCCCGCATGACGCGGGCACGCTCGATGCGATCGCTGCGGCAGTGGACGCGGTGATCGCCTCTCCCGAGTACGAGAAGCTGCTCGCCAACTACGGACTCGAGTCGATGGCCATCACCGACGCTCGCGTCAACGCGGCACAGGGCTGATCGAGATGACAGTCATCGACGAGGGCGGGTCATCGACGGGCGAGCCCGCCGGCAGCATGACCGGGCTGCAGCGCACTCTGACCTCGCTGGAGGTCCACAGGCGACGCCGGGTCGGCACGCTGATCGGCGGCGTGCTGCTCTGTCTGGTGGTCGCCTTCTTCCTGATCGACATCGCCACGAATCCGCGGTTCGGCTGGCCCGTCGTCGGAGCGTATCTCTTCGACCCTCAGGTGCTGCAGGGCATGCTGCTGACGATCGTGCTGACGGCGGTCGCGATGACGGCGGGCATCGCCCTCGGCGTCGTGCTGGCGATCATGCGCGTCCCGGGCAACCCCGTCTTCGCCGGCGTGAGCGGCGTCTACGTGTGGTTCTTCCGCGGCACCCCGCTGCTGGTGCAGCTCATCTTCTGGCACAACATCGCCGCGCTCTACCCGGTCATCGCCCTCGGGCTTCCGTTCGGCGGGCCCAGCATCGTGCTCGGCTCGGCCAATGTGCTGATCACCCCGCTCGGCGCCGCACTCCTGGGGCTGTCGCTGAACGAGGCGGCGTACATGGCGGAGATCATCCGCAGCGGAATCTCGTCTGTCGACGAGGGGCAGCTCGATGCGGGGCGTGCACTCGGGATGACCCGCTCGAAGCTGCTCCGACGGGTGATCCTGCCGCAGGCGATGCGCGTGGTCATCCCGCCCACGGGCAATCAGGTGATCTCGATGCTGAAGGGCACGTCGCTCGTCAGCGTGCTCGCGATCTCCGATCTGCTGTACGCCGTGCAGTCGATCTACTCCCTCAATTACGAGGTCATCCCGCTGCTGCTCGTCTCGTGCATCTGGTACCTCGTGCTGACCACGGCGCTGAGCATCGTGCAATCCCGTCTCGAGGAGCGGTACGGGCGGGGTTTCACGCCTCGGCGCATCGTTCGCGTCAAGAAGTCGAAGGAGCCGATCAGATGACCCGCAACATGGTCGAGATCCGCGGTGTGCGCAAGTCCTTCGGCCACAACACGGTGCTCCAGGGAGTCTCACTGCAGGTTCCGACAGGTTCTGTGACGTGTCTGATCGGCCCGAGCGGATCGGGCAAGACCACGCTGCTGCGGTGCGTGAACCGGCTCGAGACGGTCGATGCGGGCATCATCCTCGTCGACGGCGATCTGGTCGGAGCCACGCGTCATCGCGGCCGACTGCTCGAAGCGAAGGAATCGGCGATCGCGAAGACCCGTCGCCATACCGGCATGGTCTTCCAGCGGTTCAACCTGTTCCCGCATCGCACCGTGCTCGACAACGTCACGGAAGGCCCCACGCAGGTGCTCGGGCGTGCCCGCGCCGAGGTCGAGAAGGAAGCACTCGTCCTTCTCGACCGAGTCGGTCTCGTCGACAAGGCCTCGTCGTATCCCCAGGAGCTCTCGGGCGGGCAGCAGCAGCGCATCGCCATCGCCAGAGCCCTGGCCATGAAGCCGGGTCTCATGCTCTTCGACGAGCCGACCTCGGCTCTCGACCCCGAGCTCGTCGGTGAGGTCCTCGCGGTCATGCGCGACCTCGCCGCCGAGGGCATGACGATGATGGTCGTCACCCACGAGCTCGGCTTCGCCCGAGAGGTCAGCGACCAGGTCGTCTTCATGGCCGACGGGGTCGTCGTCGAGAGCGGCGCACCCGACGACGTCCTCGGGCGGCCTCAGCACGAGCGCACCCAGGCGTTCCTCTCCCGAATCCTGCACTGACACCTACACCCCATAGGAGCGCGACGTGCGCAACATCCACAGCATCGACGATCTCAGGAGCCGTGCTCGGCGACGCCTGCCGGCCATGGTCTTCGACTTCATCGAAGGAGGGGCCCTGGACGAGCTCACCCTTCGCCGCAATCGTGAGGCGCTCGACGCGCACCTGCTTCCCCAGCGGGTGCTCGTCGACACCTCGCAGCGCCACGCGACGACCAGCATCCTCGGAACCCGACTCGACCTTCCCCTGGTCGTGTCTCCCATGGGACTCCTGACGGTATGCCACCCCGACGCCGACGTGGCCGTCGCGCGGGCAGCCGCGGCCGCAGGAAGTGTCTTCGTGCACAGCCCCTGGTCCGGCTGCTCGCTCGATGAGGTGGCGGATGCCGCTCCGGGCAGGACCTGGGCGCAGATCGCCTTCTGGAACGATGCGGCCGAGACCGACCGCCACATCGATCGCGCGCGTGGGCTGGGGGTCGAGACCCTCGTCGTGGCGGGCGACGTGGCCGTGTCGAGCAAGCGCGACCGCGACCTTCGCCACGGAACGGGCATGCCCCCGAGGCCGCCGCTGCGCGATGTCGTGGACACGGCGTTGCACCCCGCCTGGGTGATGCGGTGGCTGCGCGGACGCTCGATGACGTGGGGCAACTACCGGATCGACGGACGCGCCATCCGCATGCGCGAGATGGAGGCCTGGATGCTGCGCAACGAGAATCAGACGGCCACCTGGGACGACATCGCCCGATTGCGACGGCGGTGGAAGGGCAACATCGTCGTCAAGGGCGTCATGAGCTCGGAGGACGCACGTCTCGCGGTCGAGCACGGTGCCGACGGCGTCTTCGTCTCGAATCATGGCGGACGGCAGTTCGACAGCCAGCAGGCGACGATCGAGGCGCTGCCGGGAATCGTGGACGCTGTCGACCGTCGCGCGACCGTGATCGTCGACGGCGGGATGCGACGCGGTTCCGACATCGCGAAGGCGATCTCGCTCGGCGCCGACGCGGCAGCCGCGGGGCGCCCGTTCGCGCTGGGCCTCGCCGCCGGAGCGCAGCCGGGGGTGGCTCGCGCATTCGAGGTGCTGCACGACGAACTGCTCACCGTCATGGGCTTCCTCGGGGTGACCCGGATCGAAGACATCCCCTGCACGCTGATCGACACGGCGGGGCCCCGGCTCGGGGCCATCGTGGCTGCGCCGGCTGCGGCAGAGGCGGCATCGTGAGCGCGGGGACGCTGCCCGCTCTGCGCACCCGCATCGACCCCGAGGCCAGCGACGACGACCTCGTGGCCGCGACGCGCGCCGGCGACAACCGCGCCTACGGGGTGCTGTGGGATCGCCACTCGCCCGCCGCGCTGCGCGCCGCACGATCGATCACGAGTTCGATCGACCCGGAGGATCTCGTCAGCGAGGCGTTCGCTAAGACCTTCAGTGCCATCAGGAACGGAGGCGGGCCCACCGATGCCTTCCGCCCGTATCTGTTCGCGGCGGTTCGCAGTGCGGCCGCGACCTGGGGAGGCAAGCAGAAGGACGTCACTCTGGAGTACATCGACGAGCTCGCCGTCGACGACTCGGAGGAGACCCTCGATCTGCTCTCCGACAAGACCCTGCTGTCCGAGGCCTTCAAAGAGCTTCCCGAGCGCTGGCGCACCCTGCTCTGGTACCTCGAGGTCGAGGGCATGAGGCCCCGCGAGATCGCACCGCTCATGGGGCTGTCACCGAACGCGGTGTCGGTGCTGGCGACTCGGGCCCGCGAGGGATTCAAGGTCGCCTGGCTCAACGCCCACATCAAGGAGCCGGGTCGAGAGGCCGAGTGCCGGTGGACGTGCGAACGCATCGTGGCGCACGGAAGGAAGCGCCATATATCGCGCAGTGATCGTGCGCGGTTCGATGCCCACCTCGAACTCTGCCGGCGATGCGCCATGGCCAGTGCCGAGGTGGCCCAGGCCTCGTCGAAGCTGCGGGCGGTACTGCTGCCGATGATCTTGGGGAGCCCGGCGGCGGCGGCATACTCCGCGTCGTCGCCTGCGCCTGCGTCGGCCGCCGCGGGAGCCAGTGTCTTGGCGAATCCTTCCGCTCCGCTCCTGATCGTCGGGGTGGCCGTGGTCGTCGTGACCGTCGCCGCGGCGATCGGTGCGGTCGCCGCGCAGCTCGCCCCTGTTGAGCCGCCGAACACCGAGCGCCAAGCCCCGTCCGAGCTGGTCGTCGACGATCCCGCTCCGATCTCTTCGCCCGTCGCGGTGGATCCGTCGCCGATTCCGGAGCCACCGGCTCCGATTCCCGATCTGCAGCCGCATCCGCTGCCCGATGTCGAGCCGTCGTTCCCCGGGGAGACCGTCGAGCAGACATCGCCTCTCGACGTCACGCCGTCTTCGGTGCCGACCGCGCCGCCGGCCGAGCCGCGAACCCGACCAGAGAGTCCGGCAGAGCAGCCGCCGGCAGAACTGCCTGTGGTCGAGCAGCCGCCGGTCGAGCTGCCGCTGACCCTCTCGTGGAGTGTGCCTGCATCGGCGGTCGTTCCGCCTCCCCTCACCGGCACCGGCACCCCCGGTGCGCGGGTCGACATCATCGATCGCTTCGGCCGGATCGTCGGCACGGCGCTGGTGCCTGCCGACGGCGAGTTCTCGGTGTCGCCGGGCGCCGACGCGATGTACCAGGGGATGCTCGTCACGGCGCGGCACACGTCGCCCGTGGATGGGGATGTGACGGTCAGCGCGGCGGTCGGTCCTGTCGTCTTCGAGGTGCCGTCACTGTCCGATCGCTCTGACGGAGTGGTCCGCCGATCAGACGCCGACGGAGACGGGGCGTCGGACGACATCGCGCTCGAGCTCCACGGCCTCGAGGGCTCGACCGTGTCGCTGACGATCGATGACGACGCCGCGTCGTCTGCGCTGCTGTCGGACTCCTCGACGATCGCATCGCTTCTCGACGTGCGCCTCGGAGCGCACCGGGTCACCGTCCGCTATGTCGACCCGGCGACGGGCGCCGTCGGACCGGCAGGGGAAGAGCACATCGTCGTCATCCCGTGAGCGCGGTGGACGCGGTCCACGGTGACCCGGCTCGGCGCGCCGGATGAGAAGCTAGAAGGATGAGCACTTCCCGTGAAGCAGACGTCGTCGCCCCGTCGAGCGACAGCCCGCTGACGGACGCCGAGGTGCGGCGTCTGCGCGAGGACTTCCCGATCCTCCAGACGGTCGTGCACGGGCATCCGCTCGTCTACCTCGATTCGGGCGCGACGTCGCAGCGACCTCTCGCCGTGCTCGATGCGGAACGCGAGTTCGCCACATCCCTCAATGCCGCAGTGCACCGCGGCGCGCACACGCTCGCCGCCGAGGCGACCGAGGTCTTCGAGGATGCTCGTGCCACCGTCGCCCGCTTCATCGGCGCGGACGAGGGCGAGATCGTCTGGACCTCGAACGCCACGGAGGCGATCAACCTCGTCGCCTACGCGATCTCGAACGCGTCTCTGGGTCGCGGGGGAGCGGCGGCCGAGGGGCTGCGCCTGCGCGAGGGCGATGAGATCGTCACCACCGAGATGGAGCACCACGCCAACCTGATCCCGTGGCAGGAACTCGCGGCACGGACCGGGGCGACCCTGCGGGTGATCCCCCTCGACGATCACGGCGCGCTGCGGCTCGACGTCGCCGCCGAACTCATCGGCGAGCGCACTCGGCTCGTCGCGTTCACGCACGTCTCGAACGTGCTCGGGATCATCAATCCCGTCGAGCAGCTCGTCGCCATGGCGCACCGCGTCGGCGCTCTCGTCGTGCTCGACGCGTGCCAGTCGGCGCCCCACCTGCCGCTGGATGTGCGGGCGCTCGACGTCGACTTCGCGGTGTTGTCGGGGCACAAGATGCTCGGACCGACGGGCGTCGGTGCCCTCTACGGACGGCGGGCGCTGCTCGAGGCCATGCCGCCCTTCCTCACCGGCGGATCGATGATCACGACGGTCACCACCACCGAGGCGGAATACCTGCCGCCCCCGCAGCGCTTCGAGGCTGGCACCCAGCGGGTGTCGCAGGTGGTCGCCCTCGCCGCGGCGATCGACTACCTGACCGCCGTGGGCATGCCGCGCATCGCCGCGCACGAGGCGGCGTTCGGGGCACGTCTGGTCGACGGACTCGCGGCGATCGACGGCGTGCGCGTTCTCGGCGCCGGCATCGAACTGCCGAGGGTGGGGCTCGCGAGCTTCGACGTCGACGGCATCCACTCGCACGACGTCGGCCAGTTCCTCGACGATCGCGGCATCGCCGTGCGTGTCGGCCACCACTGCGCTCAACCGCTGCATCGGCGCCTGGGCATCACCTCGTCGACCAGGGCGAGCACCTATCTCTACAACACCGAGGCCGAGGTCGATGCCGTCATCGACGGCGTCCAGGGTGCCATCGACTTCTTCCGGAGGGGCGCATGAGCGACCTGCAGAATCTCTATCAGGAGCTCATCCTCGACCACTCCCGGACTCCGCACGGCTTCGGGCTGCGCGGCGAGATCGCGGCGCAGTCGCACCAGGTGAATCCCACCTGCGGCGACGAGGTCACCCTGCAGGTGCACCGAGCCGGCGACGGCAGCATCGAGGCGATCGCGTGGGAGGGGCACGGCTGCGCCATCTCGCAGGCTTCGGCGTCTCTTCTCGCCGAGCTCGCCGAGGGTCTCACCGTCGACGAGCTCGAGGTGCGGATCGCGGCGTTCCGCGAGGCGATGCGCTCCCGCGGCAAGATCGAGCCCGACGAGGAGCTGCTGGGCGATGTGGCGGCCCTCGGCGGGGTCTCGCGGTACGTGGCCAGGGTGAAGTGCGCCATGCTCGCCTGGGTCGCGGTCGAGGACGCACTGCACAAGTCCTGATCTGCACGCCGCGAGGTGCAGGATGGGATCATGCCTCTTCACCTGACGCCGCTCGGCTCCGACCGTTTCGACGAGTGGCTCGATGCGACGCGCGCGCGACTGATCGCCCTCCGTCAGGACTCCGGGATGTTCGTCGGCGATGACGCCGCCGCCCGCGTCGAGGAGTTCCTGGCCGAGCTGCTCGCCGACGGACACGAGACTCCGACCTCGCTGATCCTCGAGATCGAAGACGACGGCACCCGGCTGGGCACCATCTGGCTCGCGGCGAACAACGGCGTGCTCTTCGTCGTGGATCTCTCGTTCGTGCTCGCACCGAGCGTCGCGCAGCGAGGTGCGCTGCTCGACGAGCTGCAGGCCCTCGCGCGCAAGCAGCAGGTCGATCGGATCAGCATGGGCGTCTACGCGCCCGACAGCGAGAGTCGCGCGTTCGTCGAGCGGGGTGGATTCGAGGTCGCCTCGATCCAGATGCTCCTCGAGCCGCTCCCGGGGCGAGAGACCGGCTCGCGCGTCGTCGTGAGGCCCATGACGGCCGAGCGATTCACGAGCTTCGCCGCGGCATCCGAGGCGGCCTTCGCCGCGGACCTCGCCGCCTCCGGTCGGTATTCGGCTGAGGATGCGGCGGTCGAGTCCCACAGGCAGATGCAGCTGGAGCTGCCGGACGGGGTCGCATCGGAAGGGCAGGAGCTGTTCACCGCAGAGGTCGACGGCGTCGAGGTGGGTGTGCTGTGGATCGGCGTCCGCTCTCGCGGCGGACGGCCGCACGGGTTCATCCTCGACATCGAGATCGCCGACGATCAGCGTCGAAAGGGATACGGCCGCGACGTCATGCATGCGGCCGAGCGGGAGGCCGTGCGGCTCGGCGCCGGCTCGATCGGTCTGCACGTCTTCGGTTTCAACACCGGCGCCATCCGTCTCTACGAGAGCCTGGGGTATCGCCGCGTGGAAGAGCGCTTCCTCCTCGCCGTCTGATCACGACACGCGACGTCGCCGAGGGAATAGCGTCGCGACGGGTGCGTTGGATCGAGGATGACAACTCTCGGAATCATCGGTGCAGGACACATCGGCAGCCAGGTGGCGCGCGTCGCCGTGGCGAACGGCTACGACGTGGTGATCGCCAACTCGCGCGGGCCTGAGACGCTCGCCGATCTCGTGGCCGAGCTCGGCCCCCGGGCCAGGGCCGCGACCGCCGTCGACGCCGCCACCGCGGGCGACGCGGTCGTCGTCACGGTGCCGCTCGGCAAGATCGATCAGCTCCCGGTCGAACCGCTCGCCGGCAAGATCGTCCTCGACACGAACAACTACTACTTCGAGCGCGACGGCCACATCGAGGCCCTCGACAAGGGCGAGACCACGACCTCTGAGATGCTCCAGAAGCAGCTTCCGTCGTCGAAGATCGCCAAGGCCTTCAACCACATCCTCGCGGTCGACATCACGACCGACGGCACCCCGGCAGGCACAGCCGGTCGTCGTGCGCTCGCGACTGCGGGAGACGACGCCGAGGCGGTCGCCTTCGTCACGCGCTTCTACGACGAGGCGGGCTTCGACACGGTCAACGTCGGTCCGCTCAGCGAATCGTGGCGAGTGGAGCGTGCCCGGCCCGCGTACGTCGTGAAGCAGAACGCCGACGAGCTCGCCGCGAACCTCGCGATCGCGAACCGTCTGCCCTGACACAGCGATGAGACGGGGCGGATGCTGCGGCATC
>NZ_JAGGPD010000207.1 GCF_018613995.1 Microbacterium sp. ISL-103
AGTCGGCCCGCGGGACCGGGCCCGGGTTCCCGTCAGCGCAGGTGCGGCGAGACCGCGGCCGCGAAGGTCTCGGCCGTGCGGCGCACGACGTTCTCGGGAGCATCCGCCCAGATGTCGGCGTTGAAGATCTCGACCTCGATGTCGCGGTCGTATCCGGTCTCGATCACCGCGCGCGTGAGAGAGCCGAAATCGATCACGCCGTCGCCCGTGTAGTGCCGCGACAGCAGCACGTCGGCGGCGAGCGGGGTCTTCCAGTCGCACACCTGGTAGGTCGCGATGCGCCCCTCGCGGCCGGCGCGCGCGATCTGCTCGAGCACCTGCGGATCCCACCAGATGTGGAACGTGTCGACCGCCGCGCCCACGACCTCGGCGTCGAAGTCGGCCGCGATGTCGAGCGCCTGCCCGAGGGTCGAGACGACGGCGCGGTCGGAGGCATACATCGGATGCAGTGGCTCGATCGCGAGCGTCACCCCCGCCGCCTTCGCGTCGGTCGCCAGCACGCCGATCGCGTCGCGAACACGCTCACGTGCGCCGATCAGGTCGCGCGACCCGGCGGGGATCCCTCCGGCGACGAGCACGAGCACGGCCGTCGATCCCTCGGCGCCCGCAGCGGCGAGCGTCGCGGTCTCCTCGATCGCGCGGCGGTTGTCGTCGAGTGCGGCGACGCGCTCCGGCCCCTCGGGGAGGGTGAAGAAGCCACCACGACAGTGCGTCGTGAAACGGAGTCCCGAGTCTGCGAGCATGCGCGCGGCGACGTCGAGTCCGACCTCATTCACGGGCTCGCGCCACAGACCGATCGCCTGGATGCCGGCATCCGCCGTCACCCGCAGCGCGGTCGCGAGGTCGGCGTGCTTGATCGTGGCCTGGTTGATCGACAGGCGGGGATCGACGGTCATGCGTCCACTCCGTTCAGGCGCAGCATCCCGTGCCAGCGCTCTCGCGCGAGCTCGGGGTTCTCGAGGGCGAGCGACACGTTCGCCAGCTCGACGATGCGGCTGAGGTGCGGAAGGCTTCGCGCCGAGTGCAGCCCGCCCACCATCTGGAATGCCGGCTGGTGCCCGTTGAGCCACGCGAGGAAGGCGACGCCCGTCTTGTAGTAGAAGGTCGGAGCCGCGAACACCTGACGGCTGAGCTCTTCGGTCGGGCCGAGGATCTCGAGATAGCGAGCGGCGTCTGCGGCATCCAGCGCCTGGATCGCCGCGGACGCCACCGGGGTGATCGCCGCGAACGCGCCGAGCAGCGCATCGGAGTGCCCCTCGCCCTGGCCCACGGTGTCGCCGCCGATCAGGCCGACGTAGTTGAAGTCGTCACCGGTGAACATGCGCACACTCTGCGTCGATCCGTGAGAGTGCAGGCGCTCGCGCACCGAGATCTCGGACTCGGCGTTCAGCAGACTCATCTTCACGCCGGCGACCTTGTCGGGGTTCTCGGCGATCACATCGAGCAGCACCGCGGATGCCGTCTGCCAGTCATCCGCTCCGAAGTATCCGGCGAGCTCGGGGTCGAAGGCCGTGCCGAGCCAGTGCAGCACGACCGGCACCGTGGCCGATGCGAGCACCTCGCGATAGACGCGACGGTAGTCGTCGGCGTTCTCGGCGACCCGGGCCAGGTGGCGAGAGGCCATGAGCACGGGGCCCGCCCCCTGCTCTTCGGTGAAGTGCAGCTGCTCCTTGTAGGCATCGATCACCTGGTCGAGCGAGATGTGCGACTCGGCGACGTGATCGGTGTTGACGCCGACCACGACCGAGCCGCCTTCTTCGCGGGCGACCTCGGCGCTGCGTGAGATGAGCTCGCGCGTCGCGGCGGCATCGAGGCCCATGTTGCGCTGCGCGGTGTCCATGGCGTCGGCGACGCCGAGACCCCACGAGTAGACGTTGCGGCGGAACGCGAGCGTCGAGTCCCAGTCGATGTCGGCGGGCTGCCCCGGGGTGTTGTCGGCGTGCACCTTCGGCACCACGTGGGCCGCGGCGTAGGCAACACGGCTCACGAGCGGCGAGGTCGGGCGGGAGTATCCGCCGCCCTCGCGCAGCTCGGCATCCGCCACCACGCCTGCGGCGTCGAGAAGTCGGAGAGTCGACATTCTCAGCCCAGCGTCAGCGGCGAGAGCGCGACCTTGCGGCCTTCGGCGCTGGAGGTCAGGCCCGCCTCGGCGAACTGCACGCCGCGGGCTCCGGAGAGCAGGTCGAAGGGGTACTTCGTGCCCTCGACGAACGAGACCAGGTACTCCTCCCACTGCTGACGGAAGCCGTTGATGAAGACGTCGTTGGTGGGCACCTTCTGCCAGTCGGTGTCGTAGTCGTGCGTGTCTTCGAGGTCGGGGTTCCACACGGGCTTCGGCGTCGCGTTGCGCGGCTGGATCTTGGCGCCGAAGAGTCCGACGACGGCCGATCCGTGGGTGCCGTCGACCTGGAACTCGACGAGCTCGTCGCGGTTCACGCGCACGGTCCAGCTGGAGTTGATCTCGGCGACGATGCCGCCCTCGATCTCGAAGATGCCGTAGGCGGCATCCTCGGCGGTGGCTGTGTAGTGCTCGCCGTTCTCGTCCCAGCGGTCGGCGATGTGGACGGCGGCCTGAGCGTAGACGCTCGTGACCTCGCCGAACAGGTTCTCGAGCACGTAGTTCCAGTGCGGGAACATGTCGACGATGATGCCGCCGCCGTCTTCGGTGCGGTAGTTCCAGCTCGGGCGCTGCGCGGGCTGCCAGTCGCCCTCGAAGACCCAGTATCCGAACTCGCCGCGCACCGACAGGATGCGGCCGAAGAAGCCCGAGTCGATCAGGCGCTTGAGCTTCTGCAGGCCGGGCAGGTAGAGCTTGTCGTGCACGACGCCGGTCTTGACGCCGGCCGCATCGGCGAGGCGTGCGAGCTCGAGGGCCTCGTCGAGCGACTCGGCGGTGGGCTTCTCGGTGTAGATGGCCTTGCCCGCGGCGATCGCCTTGCGGAGAGCGGAGGCGCGGGCCTTGGTCACGAGGAAGTCGGCGTAGATCTCCCATTTGGGGTCGGCGAGCGCCGCGTCGAGGTCGGTCGTGTAGTCCTCGATGCCGTGCTTGGCTGCGAGCTCGGCGAGCTTGGCCTCGTTGCGGCCGACCAGCAGCGGCTTCACGGTGATGCGGGATCCGTCGGGCAGCTCGATGCCGCCCTCTTCGCGGATCGCGAGGATCGACCGCACCAGGTGCTGGCGGTAGCCCATGCGCCCCGAGACGCCGTTCATGATGATCCCGATCTCGCGGGTTGTCGCCTGTGACATTGCTGGTCCGTTCTGTGGGAAGCCGTCGCGCTTCGCGGTGCCGGTAAGCGCTTTCCGGTAGCTTGCCACGACTCGGTCGAGCGCGCAAGTGGGCGGTGGAAACCGCTATCCGGGAGCGTCGAGGAAGGCTGCGGCCGGCTCGCGGCCAGGCCGCCAGCAGCCGGGGTCAAAAACGCACCCGAAACGCGCGCTTCCGGTGCGTTTGTGACCCCGCAGCGGGCGGCGGGTGCGCTATTGACCCCGCAGCGGATAGGTGGATTCGACGCCAGGGCGTCGCGTCGCCGCGACGCGCGGCAGGGCGACGACGGGACGCAACGCCCGCGGGAGTCAGCGGGTGCTGGAGCGCTCGACCATAAGGGTGGGGACCACGACTGCGGATGCCGCGCCGTCACCGACACCCTCGATATCGGCGACGAGCAGGTCGACGGCGCGGTGCGCGAGAGCGGCGAAGTCCTGGCGGATCGTCGTCAGCGGCGGGCGATAGTTCGCGGCATCCGGCACGTCGTCGAATCCGATCACGCTGACGTCTTCGGGCACGCGCCGGCCCGCTTCGGCAAGAGCACGCAGCAGACCGAGCGCCATCTGGTCGTTGGCGCAGAAGACAGCGGATGCGGCACCCAGCGCCTCACCCGCGGCGAACCCGGCTTCGGCCGACCAGTCACCGCGCACCACTTCCGGCGGGTCGATGCCGACGGCGGCGAGCGCCTGCCGCCACCCGCGCTCGCGCTCGGCCGCAGCGAAGGAATCGACGGGACCCGCGAGATGATGCACGGTGTCGTGGCCGCGGCTGAGCAGATGAGCCGTCGCCGCGGCGGCGCCTCCGATGTGGTCGCTGTGCACGACCGCGAGGTCGGCAGACGCCGGCGCATCCACGACGACGAGCCGCAGCCCGGGCGGGCGTTCGGCGGCGGGCACCAGGGCCGAGGCCTCGTTCAGCACGATCGCGCCGTCGACCTCTTGCTCGGCGAGCCGTTCGAACGCGTCGGCGACGCTGTCGCCCGCCGTGACGAGGGTGAGGGCATAGCCGCGCTCGGCGGCAGCCTCGGCCGTGGCCTGCAGCATGCGCGAGTTGCCCACTGTGGCGAGCGTGGTGACGACGAGTCCGATCGTCTGCGATCGGCCGGTGCGCAGGGCACGCGCTGCGCGATGCGGGCGGTAGCCGAGCTCGGACATCGCCCGCTCGACCCGCTCACGCGTGGCGGGGTCGACCCGGGGGCTGTCGTTGACGACGCGCGAGACGGTCTGACCAGAGACACCCGCTCGAGAGGCCACCATCGCCATCGATACGCGGCCCGACGAGGCTCGGCGCCGACGGGGGCGAGCGGTGCCGCGCAGCAGGTCGTCATCGCGGAAGAGATCGTCGCCCACGGGCACCTCCTGTTCGCGTCCACAACTCCGGAATGTTGACGTTACCACGGCGGTGTGCGTACCGTGTTTACGTGAACACGCACAAATCTCCTGAGTTGCGAACCGAGACCCTCTCCGCCGGCATCATCAAGCGCGCGACCACGCTTGCCGACGGCCGCGAGCTGATCTACTTCGACGATCCCGACACGACGCTCGGTGCCGAGCGCGCCGTCGACTCCCGCACCCTCGACGCGCGCGGCGAGACCGCCACCATGCGCCTCGATGTGCTCACAGGCGATTGGATCACGGTCGCAGCGAACCGCCAGAACCGCGTGATGATGCCGAGCGCCGACGCCGATCCGCTCGCCCCCCAGTCGCCGACCAACCCGTCTGAGGTGCCGTCGCTCTACGACGTCGCGGTGTTCGAGAACCGCTCGCCCGCCTTCGGCCCCGCCCTCGCCGAGGCCATCGGCACCGCCCCAGAGGCGAGCAACCCGCCCCGCGGACTCGACGATCTCGCAGCCCTCGGCCTCGGACGCACCCGCACCTCGGTCGGCCGCTGCGAGGTCGTGTGCTTCAGCCCCGAGCACACCGGCTCGTTCGGCACGCAGTCGGTCACCCGCGCCCGCACCGTCATCGAGGCCTGGGCCGACCGCACCGCGGCCCTGTCGAAGCTCCCCGGCATCGAGCAGATCTTCCCGTTCGAGAACCGCGGCGAGGCGATCGGCGTCACCCTCCCCCACCCGCACGGCCAGATCTACGCCTACCCCTACGTCACGCCGCGCACCACCCGCGTGCTGGACTCGATCGACCGCACCGCCCCCGAGCTCTTCCAGCACATCCTCGAGTCCGAGCAGGCCTCCGAGCGCGTCGTCTTCCGCGGCGAGCACTGGACCGCATTCGTGCCCTTCGCCGCTCGCTGGCCCCTCGAGGTGCACCTCATGCCCCACCGGCATGTGCCGGACTTCGCCGAGACGACGGATGCCGAGCGCGACGAGCTCGCCCCCCTGTACCTGCGTCTTCTCCGCGGCGTCGACGCGCTGTACGACACCCCCACCCCCTACATCGCGGCCTGGCACCAGGCTCCGGTCAACGTCGGCCGCGACAGCGTGCGGCTGCACCTGCAGCTGACGAGCCCCCGCCGCGCCGCCGACAAGCTCAAGTTCCTCGCCGGTTCTGAGGCTGCGATGTGGGCGTGGGCCGCCGAGGTCACCCCCGAGCAGGGCGCCGCACGCATCCGCGAGGCCATCGAGAAGGCCGACGCCGCACACGCACACGCACACGCACACACCACAGACGAGGCATCCGCATGACCACCACGACCCAGGACGCCGCGAGCGCGCTCTTCACCGACCTGACCGGCCACGCCCCCGAGGGCGTCTGGTCGGCGCCGGGGCGCGTGAACCTCATCGGCGAGCACACCGACTACAACGACGGCTTCGTGCTGCCGTTCGCGATCCCGCACCGCACGGTGGCCGCCGTCGGCCCGCGCGACGACCGGCGCATCCGTGTCGCCCCGACCTTCGCCGACGAGCCGGTCGAGGTCGCTCTCGACGAGCTCGACGAGCTGTTCCCGACCCCGACCGGCACCGCCCCGCGCGTGCCGGAGTGGGCCGCCTACCCCCTGGGCGTCGCATGGGCACTGCGTCAGGCCGATGGCGTCGCCCCCTCGGCGGCCACCGGTTCGGGTCTCGACATCGCCATCGCCTCCGACGTGCCGGTGGGCGCAGGGCTCTCGTCGTCCGCCGCGATCGAGGGAGCCACGGCGTCCGCCCTGAACGACCTCTGGGCAGCCGGACTCGACCGCACCGCCCTCGCGCGCGTGGGCCGCAAGGCCGAGAACGAGGCCGTCGGCGCCCCCACCGGCATCATGGACCAGATGGCCTCGATGCTCGGCGAACCCGATGCCGCGATCTTCCTCGACTGCCGCTCGCTCGATGCGAATCTCGTGCAGGTCGGCATCGCCGAGGCGGGGCTCGCGATCCTCGTCATGGACACCCGGGTCAAGCACGCGCACTCGACGGGCGGCTACGGCGAGCGCCGCGCGGCCTGCGAGCGCGGGGCCGCGATCATGGGAGCCGAGAGCCTGCGCGACGTCTCGGTCGACGACCTCCCCCGCGCCGAGGAGCTCATGGATGACGTGACGTTCCGCCGCGTCCGCCACGTCGTCACCGAGAACCAGCGCGTGCTCGACACCGTGCGGGTGCTGCGCGATGAAGGAGCCCGTGCGATCGGCGACCTGCTCGTCGCCTCGCACGCATCGATGCGCGACGACTTCGAGATCTCGATCCCCGAGCTCGACACCGCGGTCGAGGCCGCCCTCGCGGCCGGCGCCATCGGAGCGCGCATGACCGGCGGCGGATTCGGCGGAGCCGCGATCGCGCTGATCGAACAGCACGCCGTGCAGCAAGTGACGGATGCCGTGACTGCGGCGTTCGCGGCATCCGGATTCGCAGACCCGGTGATCTTCACCGTCACCACGTCGGCGGGCGCGCACCGCGACGCATGACCGGTCAGCATCCGCGGATGCTGCCCTGAAATACTGAACTCACCACCATCAGAGGAGCATCATGTCCTGGATCGTGACCGGCGGCGCCGGCTACATCGGCTCGCACGTCGTCCGCGCACTGGCGGATGCCGGGCTCACCCCCGTCATCATCGACGACCTCTCGAGCGGTGTCGCCTTGTTCGCCCCCGAGGGCGTGCCGTTCGTGCAGGGCTCGATCCTCGATCGCGACCTCGTCGAGAAGACACTCCGCGACAATGACGCCGAGGGCGTCATCCACGTCGCCGGCTACAAGTACGCCGGGGTCTCGGTGCAGCGCCCGCTGCACACCTACGCGCAGAACGTCGAAGGCACCCGCGTGATCCTCGAGGCGATGGAGGCGGCAGGAGTCGCGAACATCGTGTTCTCGTCGTCGGCCGCGGTGTTCGGCACCCCCGATGTCGCGCTCGTCGTCGAAGACACCGCCAAGAAGCCGGCCAGCCCCTACGGCGAGTCGAAGCTCATCGGCGAGTGGCTGCTGCGCGACCAGGCCACAGCCACCGCCGGCTCTGCCGCACCGCTGCGCCACACCTCGCTGCGCTACTTCAACGTCGTCGGCTCGGCCGACCCGACCGTCTACGACGTCAGCCCGCACAACCTGTTCCCGATCGTCTTCGAGGCTCTGATCGCCGGCAAGACCCCCAAGATCTTCGGCGACGACTACGACACCGAAGACGGCACGAACGTGCGCGACTACGTGCACGTCGGCGACATCGCCGCCGCCCACGTCGCCGCCGCGAAGCGCCTCGCCGCCGGAGAGTCGATCGAGCCCGCCTACAACCTCGGCTCGGGCGACGGCCTCAGCGTGAAGCAGATCATGGATGCGGTCGCCCGCGTCACCGGCATCGACTTCACCCCTGAGATCGGCCCCCGCCGCCCGGGCGACCCCGACCGCATCGTCGCCACCGGAGAGCTCGCCGCCCGCGACCTCGACTGGAAGATGCGGTACACGGTCGACGAGATGGTGCGGACGGGCTGGGAGGCGCGTCGGGCCGCGTCCTGACGCGCGCGAGGCCTCGGGGGCGGTCTCAGAGGTCTCGGGTGCGGATCGGGTAGAGCCAGAAGCACAGCCACGCGAGAGCCGCGAATATGAGCGGCACTACCGCGACCATCACGCGGATGCCGCCGTCGACCGCCTCGGGCTGTGCCTCGCCCAGTGATGCGTCGAAGCCGGATGCCGTGAGCACCACCGCAGCGACGACGGCCTGCAGCACCACCGAGCCGCGCACGACGAAGCCGTTGACCCCGAAGTAGGCGCCTTCTCGGCGGTGGCCCGTGCGCGTGGCATCGTCGTCGATGATCTGCGCGAGCACGACCTCGAGCAGCTGCAGCAGACCGCCCACCCCCACCCCGACGGCGACGCCGACGAGGGCGGCGGCGAGAACCGTCGATAGGACCAGATATCCGAGCACCGCGATGCCGAAGACCGCGACGCTCCACAGCAGCGCAGACCGCGGCGACGAGC
>NZ_JAGGPD010000208.1:0-6051 GCF_018613995.1 Microbacterium sp. ISL-103
CTGGGTGCCGCCGAGCGCCAGCGTCACCTGGCCCGGAGCCTGCTCCCCCGCGCTGAAAGCCAGCGACGAGAGGGCGCCGGTCACCTGGTCGCCGGCGCGATAGCCGTCGGCGTCCGCCGGGCTGACCGAGACACCCACCGCGCGCTGTGCGAGGTCGGGGGCCGCCGTCTTGTTCGCGTCGAACCAGTCGACCATCGACTGCAGGTCGATCTTGCCCGTGTCGCGCTTGCCCGCGCCCTCACGGAAGGTGAAGAAGTTGTCTCCACCGGCAGCGAGGAACGAGTTCGCGGCGACCGTGTATTCCGCGGCCGGATCGATCGGCGTGCCGTTGAGCGTGATCGAGGTGATCCGCGACCCCTGCGCAGCGGTCGGGTCGTAGGTGTAGACGAGCCCTTCCGAGACGCCGAGCTTGAGGAACGGACGCGCCGAGCCGGCCGGCTGCCACTGCTCTTCGAGCACGCCCTTGAGCTGCACGCCCGTGAGAGTGAGCGTCACCAGCGTGTTGGCGAACGGCTGCACCGTCGCCGCCTCGCGGTAGGTGACGTTGCCTGCGGGGTCGTTCGCGTTCGACGACGCATACGTGAGGTTGGCACGGATGCCACCCGGGTTCATCAGCGCGATGTCGGCACCGGTGGACCACTTCTGCACGTCGGCGACGAAGTTGCCGATGGTGGACTCGCCACCGCGGTTCTCCGAGCCGTTCGTCTGACGAGCGCGGTTGAAGTCCGCGGTGATGTCTCCGACCTTGACCGCACCGAGCACGTCGGCCTCGGCCTTCGCCTTCGCGACGATGTCGGCGACCTCGGGAACAGCCGGGTACAGAGCCTTGCCACCCTCGGTGAGGGGCTTGATCTCGTTGGTGATGGAGATCAGGTCCTTCGTCTTCGGGTCGACCTGGATGTTCATCAGGCCGAGGTTCTCGCCGTACTGTCCGGCCGAGATGACCGGGCGTCCGTCGATGACGTGGTTGTATGCGAGGTGCGTGTGCGCCGACACGATCGCGTTCACATCCTCGTCCACGCCGTACACGATCTCGCCCAGGGGCGAGTCCGGAGTGATGCTCGACAGCTCGACACTCGATGCGCCCTCGTGGACGAGCAGGATGACGACATCCGCCTCGCCGTTGGAAGCGTCTCCGTCGCGCAGGTCGTCGGCCACGGCGTTCACCGAGTCGACGATGCTGCGCACCTCGAGATCGGCGATGCCCTCAGGCGACACGAGCGAGTCGAGGTCTTCCGTGACCGCCCCGACGAAGCCGACGCGAACGCCGTCGAGCTCCTTCACCCAGGCCGGTGCGAGCGCGGGCTCGCCCGTCTCGGTGACGAACACGTTCGAGGAGATGTACTCCCAGTCCGCGCGGTCCTGCACGCGGTCGCGCAGGTCTTCCCAGCCCTGGTCGAACTCGTGATTTCCTGCGGCGCTGACGTCGAGACCGGCCGCGTTGAGCGCGTCGATCGTCGGGTTGTCGTCATTGATGAAGGAGGTGAACGTCGACGCGCCGATCAGGTCGCCGACGCCGGCGAAGATCGTGTTCGGGTTCTCGGAGCGGAACTGCTGCACCGCACCCGCGACGACGGCCGCGCCTGCGGCAGCACCGTCGGCCTCGATACGACCGTGGAAGTCGTTCATGGTGACGACGTCGATGCTCACCGGCGGGATCTCGGACGAGACGCCGACGATGATCGGGTCGTGATCGCTCGAGCGGAACGGCGTGCCCGCCTCCGTGGCGCCGAACGCATAGCCGCGATCGCTCCACTCGGGAGAGTTGATGCTCCACACCCCCGCGCCCGTGATGGACTCGGCCAGCGACGGCGACGCGAGCACGTGGTCGAGCGAGCCGAGCTCGCCGTCGAACGTGTATGTGTGCTCGTCCGGTGCCTTCTCGCGGGCGACGTCGCTCCAGCCCTCGCTCGTGAAGACCTCGATCGGGTCTTCCTTCGCGTAGGCGTTGAAGTCGCCGATCAGCAGGATGTCGCTGCTGCCGGTGATCTCCTCGATCTCGGCGGTGAAGCCCTTCAGCGAGTTCGCCTGCCTGACGCGATCCGCGTTGAAGAAGCCCTGTCCGTCTGCCGGCTCCGCGCCGCCGCCCTCGGGGGCGGACTTCGACTTGAAGTGGTTCGCGACGACCGTGACCACGCGTCCGTCGATGTCGAACGCCTGGGCGATCGGCTCGCGGGCGTTGCCCCAGACGGTCTCGTCGGTCACGGTGAGGCTCTCGCCGACCGTCTCGACGTCGTCCTTCTTGTAGATGATCGCGCTGGTGATGAAGTCGGTCGTCGCCGAGTCGTTCAGCTCGTCGGGGGTGCGGACGTAGTCCCACTCCTCGCTGCCGAGCGCGTCGTTGAGTCCGTCGACCAGGTCGGCCAGCGCCTCGTCGAGCGAGCCACCGAGCTTGATCGAGTTCTCGATCTCCATCAGCGACACGATCTCGGCGTCCAGACCGTTGATCGCGGCCACGATCTTCGACTTCTGGATCTCGAACTGGGCCGCGTTCGCGGCGCCTCGAGCGTTCGAGTTCTCGGTCTTCAGCGTCGTGAAGTAGTTGAACACGTTGAACGATGCCACCTGCACGTCACCGCCGACGCTCGGGGCCGAGTCGCTGCGCGGGTTGGTCGCCTCGAAGCCGACCTTCAGGTCGTCGGACGAGGTGCTGTCGATCGGCACCACCGGCTGCAGACGCCAGTCGTCGAACCCGTACTGCAGCACGTATCCGCGGTCGCTGAAGTCGACGGTGTCGCCGTTTCGCACCACGACGTCTTCGGTGAAGTACGGCTGGTCGTTCGGGTGGCCGCTGTTGGTGACCTGCAGCGACCATGCGTCGTCGAGCAGGATGCGGTTGGCGCGGTTCGCCGCCGCGATCGCCGTCGCCTCGGCACCCGGTCGCACGAGCTCGGTGCTCTTGACGTTCAGGTCGTCACCGGCGTTCAGCCAGAGGGTGCCGAAGTTGAAGAGCTGGTGGCTCGACGCGAGGCGGTAGGTGCCGGACGGTGCGACGTACATGTTCTCGTACTGCTCGCGGTCAGCACCCACAGCGGTGTCGGGCAGCGGCGTGACCTCGGGGACCCCGACCGCTGCCTGCACGACCGAGACACCAGACAGTGCAGAGGGGTTGATCTGCGTCTGACCGAAGTACTCGCTGACCGAGCCGGTGACCGAGACGAGGTCGCCGATCTCGAGCGTGGGCGCGAGAGCGTTGAGGAAGACGAAGACGCCGTCAGAGGCTCCCGGCGTCGCGTCGTTCGCGCCGCCGGAGCCCTCGGTCTGGATGACGATTCCCTTGTAGCCGCCGGTGCGGTGGTCGGCGGTCACGACGCCCTCGACGGTGACGGTCTGACCGCTCAGCGGGGAGACGTCGGTCGTGCCCTGCACCTCGGCGATCGAGACCGCGGTCGGCTCGGGTTCGGGCTCGGGGTCGGGATCGGGAGCGGTGCCCGCGTTCTGCGGCGTGATGGTGGGCGACAGGGTGAAGTCGGCCTTGTTGTCGTCGGTGTCCTTGCCGTCGGTGCGGTTGAGGGACTTGACGTCGGTGTTGCCGGTGGGAGGGGTGGCCGCCGCGGTCTCGAACGTGTTCGAGGTGCCGTAGCCGAGCACGTCGATGACGCCGTCGACTCCGGTGACGGATCCGGGCGTCAGGGTGATCGCGGCCGTGCCCTCGACGAGCGCGAGGGTGCCGTTCGTGCCGCTCGGGTTGAGCGTGCTCACCGCGTCGGCCTTCGGCAGGGCGGCGCCGTTGGCGCCGTTGCTGCCTGCCTGCACGAGATAGTGGCCCTTGGCGGGGATGACGCCGGTCAGCGGCGCGACGCCGTTGGAGCCTCCCGTTCCTGTGGCGGACCGGTACTGCAGCGAGAGACCGTCGAGGGTGACGGGCGAGGCCGTGGGGTTGTACAGCTCGACGAACTTGTTCGTGAACGCGGCGCCGGCGCTGCCTCCGGAGAGGTACGCCTCATTGATCACCACCCCCGTCCCTGCGACGTCGGCGGAAGCGGGCGCGGCGATCAGGGCGCTGGCGCCCAGTGCGGCGACGCAGGTGGCGGCGAGGACGCCGAGACGCCCCCGACTTCTGCGATCTGACGCGTGAACCTCGTGGTTCGCGGCGTCGGGAGCGGCCATCATCGGTGTTGTCTCCTCGGTATCGTCCGGCGACGGCTCTCGTGGAACCGCGGCTGCGCGCGTTCTCAGCTCACGCACATGTGAGCGAGCATACGGAGGCCCTCAGACAACCTCAACGGAGTTTTCCGATTGGTAACCAAGCCCTCACCGAACGTCCGGACCTGCCCCTGACGAAGGTGGAATATCGCGCCTGACGACGCTCAGATGCGCGCGAACCGCCGCGCGCATGCGCGCACTCAGGCCGATTCGCCCGCCGCGTGGGCGTCGTCGAACTCCTCGACCTCGCGCTCCCAGGCATCTTTCGCGAGTCGGTACCAGAGGTAGAACGCGAAGCCGGCGAAGATCGCCCATTCCACCGCGTAGAAGACGTTGAGCCAGTTCACCGGCGACTGCTCTTCGGGCGCGGGCGACGAGATGTCGGTCAGACCCGCCTGGGCCGTCGTCGACGCGAGATACGGGCGGTAGACGTCGAGCGCGTCGGTGTCGTGCCAGTGGCTGAGCAGGGCCGCGGTCGACATGCGGTCCATGCGCTGGGGGTCGTCTTTCGGGGGCACCGAAGGGCCCTCGTCAGAGATCACCCTGCCCGTGATCGATGCCTCGGCATCACCCGCGTTCAGCTTCTCGACCGCGGCCTCGGCGACCGCGCGATCGGCGGTCCAGCCGATCGCCACCGCGATCGACGTGCGCTCGGCGACCCGGAGCTGGCCGGTCACCCAGTACCCCTCGACGTCGTCGTTGAACCGGCTCGACACGACGAGGAAGTCGTCGGCGATCCAGGTTCCCGACGTCTCGACCTTCTGTCCGACGAGCGGCTCGGGCAGGTACGCGCCCGGCTCGACGACGTCGGCCAGCGGACGCACCTGCTCGGTCACCCCCGCGGGGGGCGGATCGGTGTCGATCGCGCGCTCGAGCTGCCACTGGCCGAGCCACGCGAACACCCCCGCGACCACCAGGCACAGCACGAGCATCCCGATCCAGCGTCCCCGGAGCATGACCTCGCGGAGCGTGGGTGGGAAAAGAGCGGCAGAAGTCACGGTGACGTGCAGGGCCTCAGGCCTCGTAGGGCGCGAGGACGACCTCGACCCGCTGGAACTCCTTGAGGTCGGAGTATCCGGTGGTGGCCATCGACTTGCGCAGTGCGCCGATGAGGTTGGCCGTGCCGTCGGCGACGGGGGCGGGGCCGTAGAGGATCTCCTCGAGCGTGCCGATGCCGCCGACCTCGACGCGACGACCGCGCGGGAGCTTGGAGTGGTGGGCTTCGGGACCCCAGTGGAAGCCGCGACCCGGCGCGTCCGTGGCGCGCGCGAGCGCGACGCCGAGCATGACCGCGTCCGCGCCCATCGCGAGCGCCTTGACGATGTCGCCCGAGGTTCCGACCCCGCCGTCCGCGATCACGTGCACGTAGCGTCCGCCGGACTCGTCGAGGTAGTCCCGACGGGCGGCGGCGACGTCGGAGACCGCGGTCGCCATCGGCGCGTGGATGCCGAGCGTGGCGCGAGTGGTCGATGCCGCTCCCCCGCCGAAGCCGACGAGGACGCCGGCGGCGCCCGTGCGCATCAGGTGCAGGGCGGCGGTGTAGGTGGCGGCCCCGCCGACGATGACGGGCACGTCGAGGTCGTAGATGAACTTCTTGAGGTTGAGCGGCTCGTCGACGCTCGACACGTGCTCGGCCGACACGGTGGTGCCGCGGATCACGAACAGATCGACACCCGCCGCAGCGACCGTGTCGTAGAACTCCTGCGTGCGCTGCGGGGTCAGGGACCCGGCGACGGTGACGCCCGCCTCTCGGATCTCGGCGAGACGCTGGGTGATGAGCGCCGGCTTGATCGGCTCGGAGTACAGCTGCTGCATCCGCGCGGTCGCCTCGCCCTCGTCGAGGCCTGCGATCTCGGCGAGCAGCGGCTCGGGGTTCTCGTAGCGGGTCCACAGCCCCTCGAGGTC
>NZ_JAGGPD010000208.1:6077-6334 GCF_018613995.1 Microbacterium sp. ISL-103
GCCGAACCCGAAGGCGTCGATCGTCCACGCGGTCGACACGTCCTCGGGGTTGCGGGTGCGCCGGGATGGCACCACCGCGATGTCGTCGAACGTGTACGCGCGACGCGCACGCTTGCCTCGGCCCAGCTCGATCTCCATGGTCACCACCCCAGACTACCGGGCGCGCGCGATGGAGCCGACGGCTGGAAGACTGAGTGCGAACTCAGGAGGCACTATGTCGCAATCGATGGAGGTGGCCGTCGTCGGCGGCGGCGTGA